>JAPPGB010000140.1 GCA_028821475.1 Spirochaetaceae bacterium | reverse complement strand
GCGTGGAGGTGGCGCGCGCCACCGCCGGGGTCAGCCAGACCATCATGCTCGCCGCCCTCACCACTGCCGCCGGCTTCGCCAGCCTGCTGCTCAGCGGCATGCAGCGGGTGCGCGAATTCGGGCTGTTCGCGGCGCTCGGCATCGTGATGTGCGCACTGGTCACGATGCTGGTCTATCCGGCCGTACTGGCCCGTCTGCCGCTGCCGCGGCCGCGCCAGCGGGAGCGGCTGGAGAGTGGCTGGCTGGCGGCGCAGGTGATGCGCCTGCGCCGCCTGGTCCCGCGCCGGCCGCGATGGGTGTATGCGTTCCTGGCTGTGCTCGCGGGAGCGCTCGCCGTGTCCGCCGCCAATCTGAGCTATCAGACCGACGTAGCCGGCTTCTTTCGCGGATCGGTGGCGGCGGTGGACGACAACCGCCTCCTGGTGCGGCGTTTCGGAAGCTATGTCGACCTCAACCTGACCGTCTCCGTGCCGGCATCGTCGGGCGTGCCGAACGCGGAAATACTGCGCCGGCTCGACCGGTTCGCGAGCGTGATGAGCGAACATCCCGACGTGAGCCACGTGACTTCGATCACCGCCTACGCGCGCTCTCTGAACCAGGTTCTTACCGGGTCGCGGGAGTACCCGGACAACCGCGCGGTCGAACAGCTCTTTCAGCGGCTGCTGGCGCTCGCGGCCGTGGATGGCGGAGACCTCGGCGGCCTGCTCGACCTGGAGCGCCGGCGCGTGACGACGCGCATCTGGGTGCGCGACGGAGCCACCGGGTGGCTGCTGTCGGAGTCGGCGCTGAGCGCTCTGGTCGCCTACGTGGAGGACACCGGCCGGCGCATCTTCGCCGCCGAAGCGGAGCCCGCGGTGTGGGGCTGGAGCATGGTCACCCTGCGGGTGGCGGAGTTGCTCACTCGCGAGCAGTTCACCTCCACGGTGTTGTCCGCGCTGCTCGTGCTGCTCATCACCTCCGCGGCGTTTCGTTCGCTGCGCTTCGGGTTGCTGACGCTGCTTCCGCTGGTCACGGCGATCATGGTTACGTTTGTCGTGATGGCGGTTGCCGGGATACCGTTCGACGTACTCACCGTCAGTTTCGCGGGCGTGGCGATCGGGGTAGGAGTGGATGACTCCATCCACTTCCTGTTGCACTACCGGCGGGCGGCGCGGCGCGACCCGCACACCGCCGTCGAGGTAGCGATGCAACACGCCGGGCGAGCGATCCTGATCACCACGGCGGCAATCGTGGCCGGCCTGCTGGCGCTCGCGGTGTCCCGCTTCCTGCCGGTGGTCTACCTGGGCATGCTGATCTCCGTTACGCTGATCGCCGCCACGTTCGGCACCCTGGTCCTGGTGCCGCCGCTGCTCGGCAGCCGCGGCCGCCGCCGTCTGGCAAGCCGCGCCGCGCGGCGCGCAACGGCGGGCTCATGAAGCTGAGCATCGTGATTCCGGCGCACAACGAGGAGCGCGTGATCGGTGCCGCGCTGAGCGCAATCCGGACGCAATGCCCCCCGGTGCACGAAGTGATCGTGGTGTGCAACGGTTGCCGCGACGCGACCGCGGCGCGCGCGCGGGCCGGGGGCGCCCGCGTGGTGGTGACCGAGCACCGCGGGGTGAGCCTGGCGCGCAACCTCGGCGCCGCGCACGCCACCGGCGACACGCTGCTGTTCGTGGACGCGGACGTGCGCCTCGCGCCGGGGCTGACCGGCGCCATCCGCGCCGCGGCGTCCGCTCGCCGGGCCACGGTCGGCACGGTGCGCGTGGTGCCCGACTGCCGGCGCTACGTATTGCACTATGCGGTGGCGGCGTTGATGATCCGCTCGTTGCGCGCCGCCTCCAACGGGCTGATCTTCTGCTCGGCGCCGCTGTTCACGGCGGCCGGCGGGTTCCCCGAGGGAATCCAGGTAGGCGAGGATAACCTGTTCATGCGCCGCGCGCGCCGGGTGCCGGGCACCCGCTACCGGTTCATCCCGCGTCCGCCGGCAATCTCGGACACGCGCCGGTTGCGGCGCTGGGGCAGCCTGCGGCTGCTGTACACCTGGCTGCGCGCCGTGGTCGCGCGCGACAAGCGCTCGGTAGGGTACGCCGCCGTCCGCTGAGCCCGGCAAGCCCGTGGCCTGCCGCCGGCGCGTATGTCGCGCGCAGGCTTGCCAGTGCGCCGCCATGCCCGCCATCCTTACACCACTACTGGAGGTGGTTGATGAGCAAGACTGCACGGGTGATCGGGATCGCCTGCGCGGCGTTGTCCTGTTGCACGGCGCTTGCCGTTGCGACGCCGATCAAGGTGGGCGTGCTGCTGCCCTCCTCGGGCGTGTACGCCGGGCTGGGCAACGACCAGACGCTGGCGCTGGAACTGGGCTTCGACGAGTTCGGGCGCGAGGTGGCCGGCCGTGCGATCGAGCTGGTATACGCCGACAGTGAGGCGAAGCCGAGCACCGGACTCGCCCAGATCAAGAAGCTGGTACTGCGCGACCGCGTCGACGTGGTGGTAGGCATCATCTCATCGGCGGTCGCCGGCGCGGTACGCGACTTCATCCACAACGCGGAGGTTCCGCTGGTGATCACCAACGCCGGCAACGACCATTTGACCGGCGAGCAGTGCAGCCCCTGGATCATGCGCAGCTCGTTCTCCAATGCACAGATCAGCCGGGAGATGGGCCCGTGGTTGGCGGCCGAGGGCTACCGGAACGTGTTTCTGATGGCGTTCGACTACGCCGCCGGACACCAGGCCATGGAAGCGTTCCGGGGCGGCTTCGTCGCCGCCGGCGGCACCATCGCCGGCGAGGAATACCCGCCGCTCGGCGAGACCGAGGACTTCGGGCCCTACCTGGCCAAGATCAGGGCCGCCGGGCCGGACGCCGCCTACGTGTTCTTCGCCGGCGGTCCGGCGATCAAGTTCGTCAAGGAGTGGGCAGCGTTCGGGCTGCATGGCGAGGTGCAACTGGCCGGCGCGGGCTGGCTCAACTCGGCCCTGTATATCGACGCCCAGGGTGCCGACGCGGAAGGCACGCTGGGTATTCTCAACTACGTGCCGTCCATCGACACGGCGGAGAACCACGTGTTTCAGGAGCGCTTCCAGGCGGCGCACGGCCGTTCCGGATCGGAGTTCGGCGTCGCGGCCTACGACACGGCGCGGCTGATCGTCGCAGCGCTGCAGGCGACCGGCGGCAACACCGACGACAAGGCGGCGCTGGCGGCCGCCATGCGGGCGACCACGTTCGACGGGCCGCGCGGGCCGTTCCGCATCGACCCGGCCACCAACAACGTAATCCAGAACCTGTACATATTCGAGGTGCAGAAGCAGGGCGACGGTGTCGCGGCCGTGGTGCGAGAGGTGGTTCCGCACGTCCAGGATGCCCCAAACGGCTGTTCGCTGTAGGGCGGGCGGTTGCCGCCGCGCCGGCCGGGGCGGCGCGGCACGGCGCGCGGGAGCAGGCTGAGTCCGCACGGTCACTCCGTGACATGGAACACGATGAACACCGATGTACGCGCAGCGCCCGCCGGCCGGCTGGTTCGGACCAGTGTTGCTTGATCCCGGTTTCCTGATCGTCCAGACCCTCAACGGGCTGCAGCTCGCGGCGCTGCTGTTCCTGCTGTCGATCGGTCTGTCGGTGGTGTTCGGGCTGATGAACTTCATCAACCTCGCGCATGGCACGCTGTTCATGGCCGGCGCTTACCTGGCGCTGAGCGCGGTGCGCGCGTTCGACTCGTTCTGGCTCGCTCTGCTGCTGGCACCGCTCGGCGTGGCCGCCCTCGGCGCGCTGCTCTACCTGGTGCTGCTGCGCCACCTGGAGCGCGCCGACCCGATGCGCCAGGTGCTGGCTACGTTCGGCCTGATCTTCGTCGGCGTGGAGCTGGTCGACCTGGTGTGGGGCTCGCTTCCGCATACCATCGCGCTACCGCCGGTGCTCGCCGGCAGCAGCACCATTCTCGGCCAGGTGTATCCGACCTACCGCCTGTTCATCATCGCGCTCGGCGTGGTGCTGTTCGGGCTGCTGTACGCCGCGCTGGAACGCACGCGCCTCGGTGCGGTGGTGCGCGCCGGGGTCGACAACCGGACCATGGTCGCGGCGCTCGGGATCAACATCGGCTCGGTGTTCTTCCTGGTGTTCTGCCTCGGTTGCCTGCTTGCCGGACTCGCGGGCGCGGTGGCGGCGCCGGTGTTCTCGATCTTTCCCGGCATGGACATGTCGGTGCTGATACTGGCCCTGATCGTGGTGGTGCTCGGCGGACCGGGCAGTCTGAAGGGCGTGGCTGCCGGTTCGCTGATCATCGGTGTCGTCGACACCTATGGCCAGGTGGTGGTGCCGAGCCTGGCGCGTTTGACCGTGTACGGCCTGATGGCCGCGATCCTGCTGTACAAGCCCGCCGGCCTCATTCCCGTGCGAAGCGGACGCTGACGGCGGCGGGGTCATGCAGAGCCGCGATCGATTGCAGCTCCCCGCGGCCGCGCTGCTCGCCGCGGCCGCGGCCGTGGTGTGGTGGCGCGCCGACTTCTTCACCATGGAGTTGCTGGCCGAGGTCGCCATCCTGGCCATCTTCACCATGAGCCTGCAGATCCTGGTCGGCACCACCGGCATGGTGTCGCTCGGTCACGCGGGATTTCTCGCCGTGGGGGCATATTCGACCGCGGCCGCGACGCTGTTCCTGGGCTGGCCGCCGGCCGCCGCCCTGGTGCTGTCGATGGCGGTTGCCGCGCTGCTGGCCGCTGCCGTCGGCGTATTCGTGATCCGCCTTTCCGGCGTGTTCTTCATCATGATCACGCTCGCCGTCGGCCAGATGTTCCACGCCCTGTTGTTCCGCGCGAAACTGTTCGGCGGCGACAACGGGCTCGCCGGCACGCCGCGGTTCGACCTGGCCCCGTTGGGTCTCGACGCCGGAGATTCCGGCACCTTCGCGGCACTCGCGCTGCTGTGCGCGGCGCTGGTCTACCTGCTCCTGCTGCGGCTCACCCGCTCGCCGTTCGGCATGATGCTCGCCGCAATCCACCAGAACGAAGGCCGGCTCGCCTCGCTCGGCTGCCCGGTGCGGCGCTACAAGCTGGCCGCGTTCGCGGCGGCCGGCGCGGTGGCGGGAGTGGCGGGCGGGCTGACCGCCCAGCACACCGGATTCATCTCGCCCGACCTGGCGTTCTGGACCTTCTCAGGCGAGGCGCTGATCATTGTCATTCTCGGCGGCAGCGGGTCGCTGGCCGGCGCCGCCGCCGGCGCCGCGCTGTTCGTGCTGCTGCGCGACCTGTTCGGCACGGGCTCGTTCTGGAGCGGCCTGGCCCTGCCGCCGGAATTCGCCTCGCACTGGCAACTGGTCATGGGACTGTTGTTCATCGCGGTCGTGCTCGCGGCCCGCGACGGGCTGTACGGCCGGCTGGTGTGGCTGATCGACGCGCTGTGCGCGCGCCGGCGCACGCCGCGATGAGCGCGGACGTGTTGCGGGCCGAGGGTCTGTACAAGTCGTTCGGATCGCTGCGAGTGACCGACGGCGTGTCGATGCATCTCCCCGCCGGCCGCCGCCACGGCCTGATCGGACCCAACGGTGCCGGCAAGACGACGCTGTTCAACCTGATCACCGGTGACGTGAAGGCCGACGCGGGCCGCGTGTACGTGGGCGGTCGCGACCTGAGCGGCACCCCGCCCGACCGCCGGGCACGCGCCGGGCTGGCGCGCAGCTTCCAGCGCAACAACCTGTTCTCGGACCTTGCCGTGGTAGACAACCTGGCGCTCGCGTGCGCGTTGAAGCGGCGCATCGGCCACGTATTCTGGCGCCGCGCGGCAGGCTACCCGGCGCTGCGCGAGGAGGCCGGCGAGCACGCCGCGCGGCTCGGCCTGGCGGACCGCCTCGGCGAGCGGGTGAGCTCTCTCGGCTACGGCACCCAGCGCCAGCTTGAAATCGGCCTGGCGCTGTTGCAGGAGCCGCTGGTTCTGCTGCTCGATGAACCCACCGCCGGCATGAGCCCGCGGGAGACCGCCGCCATGGTCGATCTGCTTGCCGGCCTGCCGTCCGAGTTGGCGCTGGTGGTGATAGAGCACGACATGGACGTGGTGTTCGGTCTGGCCGACCGCATCACCGTGCTCGACTACGGGCGCATACTGATCGAAGGCACGCCGGCGGAGGTACGCCGCTCCCCCGAGGTGCGGCGTCGCTACCTCGGCGCCGCCGGCGCATGAGGTCGCCATGCTCCGGGTAGAGGAAATCGACGCCTACTACGGTGCGAGCCACACCCTGCAAGGGGTCAGTCTCGAAGTGCCGCGCGGCAGCGTGGTGGCGCTGCTCGGCCGCAACGGCGCCGGCAAGTCGACCACGTTGAAGTCGATCATGGGCGTGGTGCCCGTCGCGCGTGGTACGATTCGCTTCGCCGGCGAGGCGATCCACCGCCTGCCGCTGCACCGGATCGCGCGCCGCGGCATCGCCTACGTGCCGGAAGAGCGCGGCATCTTCGCATCGCTGACCGTGGACGAGCACTTGGCCGTGAGCCGCCCGCGCGGCGGCGGCGAAGGTCGGTTTCCGGCCGAGAAGCTGTACGCAACCTTCCCCGCTCTCGCCGAACGGCGCCGCCACCGCGGCAACGAGCTGAGCGGCGGCGAGCAGCAGATGCTGGCGATCGCGCGGGCGTTGCGGCAGGAGCCGCGCCTGCTGATCCTCGACGAACCCACCGAGGGCCTGGCACCGGTGATCGTCGCGCGCATTGCGGCCGCGCTGCATACGCTCAAGCAGGGCGGCATGACCATGCTGCTGGTCGAGCAGAACTACCGGTTCGCCCTGTCGTTGGCTGAACGGATCTACGTGCTCGGCAAGGGGCGCGTCCGCTGGCACGGCACCGCGGACGAACTGGCCGCCACCCCCGCCGTAGCCCATGCCTGGCTGGGCGTGTGACGGAGTGGTTCCGGCCGGCTCCGACTACTCGGTGTCGGGCTCCCAAATGCGGCTCGCGCGCGCGTCGAAGAAGCCCTGGTTGGTGGCTTTGAGCCTCCAGGTCTCTACCGTGCGCAGCGTCAGCGGCGGCGTGAACGGCCGGCGTCCGAACAGGTAGCCGCGCAGCTCGCTGCCGCCGTCGCGATACGCCGTGAATACCGTCAGCAACGCCTGGCGGCCGTTGACGAACACTTCCACCAGGTACTTGTCGACGAAGATGCGCAGTTCCAGGTGTTCGCCCGTCGGCAGGTCGGCGACGGCGAACGGCGCCTCGGTATCGCCGGCACAGATGGTGCCGGACTCGGGCCGAACGAGCACCGGCAACCCTTCGTGGTCGTCGTCGGCGAACAGCAGCACGCCGAAGCGGCGCCGCTCCGCCTCGGCCCGATCCACCGTGACCCGCACCTCGAACGCGTCGCCGTCGAGCGAAGCGATGGTGGTGGTGCCGTCGACCACGATGTCGCGCCGTGTCTCCGGGTCGTGACGCAGCGACTCCAACTCGCGCAGAGGTTCGATGCGCAGCGTGCCGTCGTCATGCAGGCTCAGTTCGCGCGGCAGCGACTGCACGGTCTTCAGGTCGATCGTCGGGTCGGCGGTGCACAGCCACGCCCACATCACGCGCCGCCCGTCCGGGGTAAGCACGCTCTCGGGCGCGAAGAAGTCGCGGTACACCGGTTCGGTGAGCGACTGGCCGGGGCGCCGCCAGTTCATGCGCCCGTGTACGCGCGGCACGAATTGCTCCGCCGCGGCGTCCCAGTCGCCCAGGTAGTAGCGGCAGCCGATCTGGTGGCTGATGCACAGCAGCATCCACCCGTCGCCGAACGGGAACAGGTTGGCGCAGGAGGTGTCCTCGCCGATGGCGACGTCGGGCGGGTAGCGCTGCAGCAGCGGTCCGACGTAGCGCCAGTTGACCAGGTCGGTGGACTTGACCAGCTCCAGGTTGTCGCCGGCGGAGTACGCGTAGTAGGTGTCGCCGACCTGGAACAGGTCGGGGTCGCCGGCCAGGACCACCCGTTTGCCCTCCGGCACGCCGGTGGGCAGCACCGGGTAGGGCTTGCTCCAGCCGCTGAGCTGGTTATCGTCCGCCACCGTGACGTAGCTGCGGCCCGGATCGGACAGCCCCGGGTAGATCGCCGCCGGCTTGCCCTCCTTGGTGATGAAACCGGTGCCGCTGAAGATGCCGTGACCGGCAAAGCTCGGTTGCAGCTTGGTGGTTTGCCAGGTCCAATGCAGCATGTCCGGGCTGGTCACGTGGATGAAACTGTATGACCTGTCGCCGTCGCGCAGCCGTGCCGTGCCACCCTTCCAGGGGTGGCGCAGGATGTAGTGCAGGTGATAGACCCCGTCCAGGCAATAGGCGACGTTGGGGTCGCCCGGGGCGCTGTCCTCGCCCGGGTGCATCAGGTGGAAGTTGAGTGCCAGCTCGTCGGTCACGGTACTGTCGTCGAAACCCTTGTTGGTTGTCATAGCGATTGGCCGCGAGTGTAGGCGCGGCCGCCGGTCATCGCAACCGCCCCGCAACGCGCGGCCGCTGCCGTCAAGCGCGGCGACGCGCGTGCTACGCGGCGCCATGCGCTGTTAGAACGCGATGCCCAGGTCCAGTCCCCAGCCGAAGGAGAAACCGGAGAAGGCGGCGCTCGCGGTTCGCTCGAGATCGCCGGAGATGCCGTCGGCGTCGGTGTTCAGGTAGTGATAGGCAAGGCCTGCGCGCGGGGTGATCGCGACCGGCCCCAGCAGCACGCGGTAGCCGACGTGCACTCCGCCGCCGATCTTGAAGGTGTTCACCTCCAGATTCTCCGCGTCTTCGTCTTCAAGCGCACTGTCCTTGAAGGTCGCGTACAGGTAGCCGGGCTCCACCGATCCGCCGACGAACAGGCCGACCGGCGCCCGGTCGGTCAGGAAGTAGTTCGCTCCCAGGGCGCCGGAAATGGACCAAAGCTCGTAATCCTCCGGCTCGACACCCGCGATTTCGAACAATGCGCCAAGCAGACTGCCCTTGGCATTGAAGTAGGTGGGCACCACGAACAAGCTCCAGTCCTCGTCGAGCGCGACTTCCAGCGACCCGCTGTAGATACCAACCAGCGGTCCGAACAGGTTCAGCCCGAAGACGCCGATTGCGGACGGGCCTTCCGCCGCAACGGCCTGGGTTTGCGCCAATCCCGCCGTCGCGACCGTGAGCATGCACGCCGCGACAAGAAGACGGGAAACGAGGGAGCGAGTGCTCCTTGTCTCCTGCATGACTGTCCCCCTCCCAGTGGACACGAGAAACATACTGGGCGGCGGGCCATTGTTTCTACCCGGCCGGCGGAAGTTTATGGTTCGACTCGGAAGAAACCGCTCGCCGTTTGTGGATAACATGTGGATGAAGCGGGAAACGTCGGCTGCCAACGGCGCGTCCGCCGACGGCCGGTCGTGCAGTTTTCGTCGTCGGGCGCCGCGCGAGCAGCGTTCGACACGACTGCAATAAGACGGACTGTCAAAAACACCGTTTGGTCGGAATGTGGATAACATGTGAACGGATTACGGCGAGGCGTACCGAGCGGTCGTAATATGCCGGGTCAGAAGCGGTGCGTGCCGGTCAGGCTCGGATCCCAACGCTCGGCGGTCAGCATGCTGAAGGCGGCATCGAGGGCGGACGGCGTGCCGAGGCGGCGCAGGGCGGCGAGCACGACCGTGGTCACCTGTCCACACGGATCGTCGAGGGCGGCGATCAGGTCCGATTCCGCGTCCGCCGCGCGGCTGCCGAGGCGCGCCAACGAGGTGGCGGCGTTGAAGCGGACCTGGTCGCGGATGCTCCAGCCGCGCACCAGCGGCGTGTCCCAACCGGGCCGCTCCTGGTGCAGCAACCTGCCGAGCGGGCCGGCCGCCTCGGCAGCCGCGATGGTGCCGAGGGAGTCCGCCGCGGTGCGCACCACGAAGTGCGAATCGTCCGCGAGCGCGCGTGTCAGGGCAGGTACGGCGCCGCCCGCCGCGTGATCCATCTCGCCGAGCGCAAAGGCGGCGTTTACCCGCGACCACTCGTCGTCGTGCGCCGCGAGCAGGTCTATCAGTGCCGGAATCGCGTCGGTACCGATGGCTGCCAGCGCGTGGGAGGCGTCGTCCATCACCAGCGCCTGCTCGCGCCACGTACCGCCGTGATTGCCGCCTCCGACGCCGCGCAGCAGGTGGGGAAGGGCGGCCCCGGAACCGCGCAGTGCATCGGTCAGTGCGGGTATGGCCGGCGCGCCGATGGCGCCGAGGGCATAGGTGGCGGCGATGCGCACCGAATCGGGCTCCCGGTTGAGGCAGGCGATCAGCGCCGGAATCGCCGCCACCGCCTCCGCGCCGCCGTGCGCCAGCGTTTCGGCTGCCGCCACCCGGTCCGCTGCCGGGCCGGCGGCCAGCCGCCGCTGCAGGCCGTCCTCTGCCGAGCCGGCGGCGCGTGGCGCGCCGTTGGCCGGTGCCGCGCCGCCCGCGGCAAAGCTGGCATAGCGGTGCGGCGCGCCGCGCAGCCAGTCCCACAGGTGGGACCAGGCCAAGTCCCGGCGGTCATCCGTGGACAACTCCCGCGGACCGCGCCAGGCCCACTCCGGACCGGACCAGCCGTTTGCCATCGGGGCCGCCGAGCG
This sequence comes from Spirochaetaceae bacterium, assembly GCA_028821475.1. GTDB lineage: Bacteria > Spirochaetota > Spirochaetia > SZUA-6 > Bin103 > Bin103. Next base: position 26,089 of record JAPPGB010000140.1, on the reverse strand, counting down.
CATGTAAATGAACTTCACCATGAAGCGGCGCTGCGCGGTCACGTTGACGCCGGCGGCGTGCCCGACATCGAAGTGGGTCAGGCTCACGAGACCGGCCGGACCGCTGACCGGGAACTGGTGCGCCTTGTCGGCGTCCGACAGACCCCGGTTCAGGTGGGTGCCGGGGATCACGTGCGTCGGGCCCAGCTCGGGCGGCGTGTCCTGCGGGTAGTACATGATGCGCAGGAAGCGGATGTGGTGATGCCTCGGACGCCCCAGCGGCGTGTAGGAGTCCTGGTGGCTGTTGGCGGCCAGCTTGGCCGCATGGTCGATGCCGCCCAGATCCTGCAGCGCCTCGATGTGGCAGTAGCGGTGCGGGTGCTCCAGGTAGCCGGGACCGAGCAGGGTGAGCAGGGCGCCGCACACCTCGGGCGACTCCAGCACGTGACGCATCTCCGGCACCAGCGGCAGGACGTTGTTGCCGGGGTTGTCGGTGCCCGGAATCGCCTCGGCCAGCTTGCGGTAGATGGTCCGATGCAGTTCTGCCGGCACCGACGGTTTCAGCACCAGGAACCCGTCGGCGATGAACCGGTGCACCTGCTCGGCGGTCAGCGGGATCGGCTTCGTACCTGTCGTGGCGGCCATGCCGTCCACGTTGCCCCGACCGCCGCCATCGGTCAATACCCTGGCTGTCACCAGCGGTCACCAGGCTGCGCGGGGGACCACACCGACCGCCGCCCCCCCGAGGTGCCGCCGGCGTCCGCCTCAGGCGGCCGCGCCGGTGCGCGGGTCGACCGGCTGTCCGGTGCGGGCGCTCTCGTAGATGGCCAGAATGATATTGACCGCCTTGCACGCCTCGGCGCCGTCCACTGCCGGCGCGCGGCCCCGCTGCAGCGCCTGCGCGAAGTCCTCGAACTGGGCCTGGTGACCCTCGATGCCGATGTCGGCCGGGTTCGAGGCGCCGCCCGCGTTGGCCTCGCCCTGGCCGTGGCGGGCGCGAATGGCGGCGTCGCCCGGATGCTCGTCGGCGAACGTCCAGTGCTCCAGGCGATCCTGCACCGATGCGACGCTGCCGGCGGTGCCGTATATCTCGACGCGCTGCGGGAATCCGGGCCAGGCGGCGGTGCAACCCTCGATGGTGCCCAGGGCGCCGCCCGCGAACTGCACCACCGCGGCGCCGGTGTCTTCCACTTCGATGCCGTGGTGGCCGAGCGTGGCCGTCGCGCTGATCACGCGCGCCGCCGGTCCCATGAACCACTGCAGCAGGTCAATGGCATGGATCGACTGATTCATCAGTGCGCCGCCGCCGTCCAGGCGCCGGGTGCCGTGCCAGCCGCCGTCATCGTAGTACTGCTGCGTGCGATGCCACTTGACATAGGCGTTGCCGAGCACGAGGCGGGCGAGGCGCCCGGCGTCGACGGCCTCCTTGATGAGGCGCGACACCGGCAGGAAGCGCGACGGGAAGATGCCGGCCACCGTGACGCCGCGCCGGTCGGCGGCCTCCAGGAGCCGCGTGCAACGCTCCCTCGTCACCTCCAGGGGCTTTTCGACGATCAGGTCCTTGCCGGCGTCGATCGCCGCCAGGGCCGGCTCCAGGTGGGCGCCCGACGGGGAGCAGATCGACACCGCCTGCAGGCCGGGGTGGCGCAGGAATTCCGTCATGTCACCGTAGGCCGCGCACCCGTGCCGGGCGCCGAATTGCGCGGCGCGCGTGGCGCGGCGCGAGGCGCACGCCACCAGTTCGGCGCCGCCGGCCGCGTGCAGCGCGCGGGCGTGAAAGTCGGCGATCATCCCGAGGCCCACCACGCCGAAGCGGATGCTCACGTCGTGCCCGCCCCGACGCCGGCCGGCCTGGCCCGAACAAGCCGGCCGGCGGGCGATGCCTGGGCTTCGGTGTTCGTCGCCTTCCATGTTGCGAAGTGACCGTACGGCCTTACCAATGCTCGTCTCCTCCTGCCGGGGAATCCCGGTTGGTGGCGCGCATGGTACGGCGTGCGCCGCCGCCTGTTCAATGCGCGGACCGCGGCTGCTATGCTCGGGCGGCAATGAGTGGCTCCATCAGCGTAATGCAGTTCGGCTGCGGCCCGATCGGGTGCAGCATCGTGCGGCTGGCCGCGCGGCGAGCGTCGCTGTCGGTGTGCGGGGCAGTCGACATCGACCCGGCACTGGCCGGGCGCGACCTCGGAGAGGTGGCGGCTGCGGGCGGCACGCGGGGAGCGCTGGTCCGTGGTGACGCACGGGCGGCGCTCGCCGAGTTGCGTCCCGACCTGGTGTTCCACACCACCGGCTCGAAGGTGGCCGAGGTGTACGACCAGCTCGCCCTGATCGCGGCGGCCGGCGCCAACGTGGTTTCCACCTGCGAGGAGCTGGCGTTTCCCGCGTACCGCGATCCCGCGTTGGCCGATCGGCTGCACGCGCTGGCGGTGCGCCACGGCGTGGCGATCCTGGGCACCGGGGTCAATCCCGGTTTCCTCATGGATGCATGGCCGCTGTTCATGTCGACGCTGTGTGCGGACGTGCGGCGGGTGCGCGTGGCGCGCGTACAGGACGCCTCCGGGCGCCGGGTTCCGTTTCAGCGCAAGATCGGCGCCGGCCTGTCGGTGGCCGAATTCGAGTCCGCGGTGGCCGGCGGCGCGTTCGGGCACGTGGGGCTGCAGGAATCGGCCGCGATGCTGGCGGCCGGCCTGGGCTGGCGCTTGGACCGGATCAGTGAGTCGATCGAGCCGGTATTGCTCGACCGCGAGGTGCGCAGCGCGCACGTCACGGTCCCGGCGGGCACGGTCGCCGGACTGAAGCAGGCGGCGGTCGGGACACGCGCCGGCGAGCCGGCGGTGGAATTGGAGTTCGAGGCCTACCTCGGCGCGCCGCGCTCCTACGAGACCGTGTCGCTGACCGGTACGCCGCCGTTGGAAGTGACCATAGAGGGCGGCACCCCGGGGGACACCGCCACCGCCGCCATCGTCGTCAACAGCGCGCCCGTGGTGGCCGCCGCCGCACCCGGCCTGTACAGCATGAAAGACATGCCCGTGGTGGGCTGCACAGCCTGACCCACAATGCGACGGGCCGGCTCACCGCAGGGGAAAGCCGGCCCGTCGTTCGCGGACTGCGTTGTTGGTGGGAACTTAGAAGCTGAAGCGCACGCCGAGTTCGGCGCGGTGCGCCATCAGGGTCGGCTTGACGTACTTCTCCTCGTCGTCGGGGTGGGGAACCTGAGTCTCCAGGGTGCCGAAGAACTTGTAGCCGAGGGTCAGCGCCACCGCGTCGATGATCTCGTAGGCCACGCCGACGTTGGCCTGGTAGGCAAAGCCCCAACCGTTGCCCTCGAAGAGAGGATCGGTGTCGTCGTTCCCGTCATCGAGCTTGACCGCCAGGTTGACGGCGCCGGCGCCGATGCCGATGAACGGCACGAACGGGGTGCCGGTGTCCAGGTCGAAGAAGCCGTTGGCCAATATCGACATCACGGTGAGATTGTCGTCGGCCTCGCGGTCGGCGTCTTTGTCGATTTTCTCACCGTGCCGGAAATTCGCGGACTGGAAGGAGAACTCCGCCTCGGCGCGAAAGTCGCCGAAGTCGTAGCCAGCGGATCCGCCGGCGCCGAAGCCGAAGTCGAGGTCCCAGTCGGCCTTGTCCTCGTTGCCGGCGATTCCCTTCTCGGGCACTTCGGAGATATCGGTAATCAGCGTGACCCCGCCGCCGGCGGCGACGTAGAAGCCGGTGCCGGCCATCATCATGTCCTGGGCGAACAGCCCCGCGCCCGGAATCGACAGTAGCGCGACGGACAGAAGGGTAGCGAATATGCGCATGTATTGGTGCCTCACTTGGAGTCGGATAAGCGGGAAAATACAGGAATTTTGGATGTACGGCAATCGAATGGCGATCGAGGAGTGCGCGGTCACGGCGCCGAAATCGGTACCGGTTGTACACGTTTCGACGCGTGCCCGGCGCGGCTGACGTGCAGCTTGATCGTTGCCGCATCGCTGCTCGCCCGTTGCACCGCGGCAGCCGTTTCGGCCATCGGCATGACGCCGGTGATCAGCGACTCGACTTCGATGCGGCGCCCGGCGAGCAGCGCCGCGCCGACCCGAAAGGCGCCGGCAAAGCGGAACGATCCGACCACGCGCAGCTCGCGCGTCATGATGGTGTTGAGCGACGCCGCGAACGGTTGCTGCAGGGTGCCGATCTGCACCACCGTTCCGCCGGCGGCGGTGTGCTGCAGCGCCCACCGGAACGATGCCTCGGCGCCGGCGGCCTCGAAGGTCACCTCCGGGGCGCCGCCGTTCGCCATCGCCATCGCGGACGCCCGTTCGTCGCCGGGATCGAGCACCGCGTCGGCACGGGCGGCGGCCGCCTCTCGCGCCGCACCTCGCGGGTCGCTCACCACCACCCGGACGGCGCCGAGCGCGCGCGCCACCGTGGCCACCAGCAGGCCGATGGTGCCGGCACCGCTCACCGCCACCACCTTGCCGGCGACGCCGTCCGCGCGCAGCACGGCGTGGCAGGCGACCGCCAGCGGCTCCAGCAACGCGCCCTCCGCGTAGCTCAGGTCGTCACCGAGCCGGTAGCAGTTGGCCGCCGGGACAGCCTTCAGGTCGCACAGCACACCGTCGGTGGGCGGATCGGTGGCGGCGCTGCCGAAGTAGCGCATCTGCGGGCACAGATTGGAGCGCCCGCGACGGCACCACGGACAGCGCAGGCACGCCCGCGACGGGTCCACCGCCACCCGGTCGCCGACCGCGATGCCGCCGGCCGCACGCCCGACCGCGACCACCTCGCCGGCGAACTCGTGGCCGAGTATGAACGGGCGGGACGGCACGAACGCGCCGACCCGCCCGTGCCGATAGTAGTGAATGTCGCTGCCGCAGATGCCCACCCGCTCCACGCGCACCAGCACCTCGTGGTCGTCCGGCCGCGGGTCGGGGCGCAGTTCACGGCGCAGATCGCGCGTGCCGTGCAATACCCATGCGTGCATCGCCGCCCACTCTATACCAGCCGCGCCCGCCACGCGACCGCTGCTACCGGCCCGGCGTGCGACCGCAAGTGGCCGCGTTTGCGCGTATACTGCAGCCTGTCATGACCGCATCTCCGGCCGGGCGCACGCCGGTCAGCGGCCGCCGCGCCCGATTCGTCGACACCGTGCTGATCGCCCTGATCGTGTTCGACCTCGTCGTGGCAGTCGGCGCATTCCTGTTTCCGCAGCTCTGGTACCGGGTGCTGCACGACGCCGAGCACGTGGATCCGGCCGGTCTGCTGCGGCGCACCGGAGCGATCTGGGTGGCGTTCACGGTCGTGCAGGTGCTGGCGCTGCCGCGCTGGCGCACCACTCCCCACTGGCTGGTACTGGTATGCGGCATCCGGCTCAGCGAGCTGTTCGCCGACTGGACGTGGCTGGCGTTCGCGGAGCAGGTGACGCCGTTCGGCACCGCCGCGCTGCTGTTCACCCTGCCGGCCAACCTGCTGATCTGCTGGTTCCTGTTCGCCACTTACCGGCAGTCGGTGCGGGAGCGCTCGGGGTAACCGGGGGATGCGCTCCGCCTGCGCGACGAGCCCGGCGCGGCCCGCGAGCGGCGCTCGAGTCGGCGGCGGTCGCCGCCCGGGGGTGCGATGCGAGTCCTGGTAACGGGCGGCGGCGGGTTCGTCGGCCGCGCCGTCGTCGAGCGGCTGCTTGCCCGCGGCTACCTGGTGCGCTGCTTTGCGCGGTCGGCCTACCCGGAACTGGCGGCCCGCGGGGTGGAAGTGGTGCGTGGCGATCTGGCCGACCCGCGCGCTGCCGCCTCCGCGTGCGCCGGCTGCGACGCGGTGGTGCACGCGGCGGCGCTGATCCCCGGCCTCGCCGAGCCGGCACACCGCTACCGCACCGTGAACGTGGGCGGCACGGAGGCCATTGTCGCCGGCTGCCGCGCCCATGGCGTGCCGCGGCTGGTGTTCACCAGTTCGCCGAGCGTGGTGTTCGGCGGCCATGACCTGTGCGGAGTCGACGAGTCGGTTCCCTACCCGCGGCGCTACGACTCGCCCTACGCGCGCACCAAGGCCGAGGCCGAACGCGTGGTTCTGGCCGCCAACGGCGGCGCCCTGGCTACCACGGCGCTGCGGCCCCACTTGGTGTGGGGGCCGGGCGACGCGCACTTGGTGCCGGAGCTGATCGCCCGTGCGCGCGCGGGCCGGCTGGTGCGCGTGGGGCGCGGCCCGTTCCGCGTCGACGTGACCTACATCGACTGCGCCGCCGAGGCGCACCTGCTGGCACTCGACGCCCTGTCACCCGGCGGAGCCGCGGCCGGCCGCGCCTACTTCATTTCGCAGGGCGAGCCGGTGGACCTGTGGCAGTTCGTCGGCCGCCTGCTCAACATGGCCGGCGTGGCGCAGGTGCGCCGGCAGGTACCGCGCTGGCTGGCGCTGGCGGCGGCCGGCGCCGTGGAGGGCGCGTACCGGATCTCGGGGCGCACGGCGGCGCCGCCGCTGACCCGCTTCCTGGTGCGCGAGATCTCTTCGTCGCACTGGTTCGACATAGGCGCCGCGCGCCGCGACCTCGGCTACCGGCCGCCGGTTTCGATAGACGAGGGCCTGGTCCGGCTCGCGCGGTGGTGGCAGACCGGCGGCGCAGCAGTCGGCGGTCACCACGGCTAGCCGGTCTTCCAGTCGACCAGCTCGCTGAGCACCAGCATGCCGTCGTGCGGCATGCCGGGGTAGGTGTAGCCGGCCTGGCCGAGCGGCGGCACGTTGCTCACGCCGCGCGCCGCGATCCGCACCGCAAGCTCGCGTCGGCGCGCCTCGGGAAACACCCCCGCGGTAGCCACGCCGGGATGCAGGAAGCGCAGCGCCCGCTCCAGGCTGGCCACCGGGCGGACCACGATGAGCCGGCACAGCGGGTGCTCGGTGATGTTGAACTCCTGCGGCATCACCGCCACCGCGGAGTGGAACTCGCCGTCGGCGCGGTTCTCGAACCAGGTGGCGCCCAGGAAGCTGCCTCGCTTCATGCGCCGGATCTGCCCCTGCTGGCTCCGGCTCAGCGCGGCCGGCGCGAAGCGGTCCCAGCGCCCGAGCTCGTCGCGCAGCGCGGCGGCGTAGCGCTCGGCGCCCGCCTGGTCCGCCTCCAGGTAGTGGATCTGCGAGGCGATGCACGCCTTCTGGCTTTGGATCAGCGTGTCGCACACCGCGCGGCCCACCACCTGCGGCAGGTCGTCGAACGCCTCGCGTCCGATCAGGCTTACGCCGTAGCGCGGGTTGAAGGTCACGGTCTTGGTGAAGGCGGCGCGCTCGCGCACCGACAGCACCGCGCCCGGGGCGCCCCACACCACGATGCGGTCGTAGCGGCCCGGCAGGAACAGCGGCGTCTCGAACTGCTCGTCGCCGCCCGGCCAGTACAGCACCGACAGGTGGCGCGTAAGCGGATGATCGGGGAACGTGCGCGCGGCCAGCAGGGCCAGGTAGGCGCCGGCCAGGGTGGCGCCATACGGCAGCTTGATGGTCGCGGCCGACTTGGTCCACAGGGCGCGCAGGAGCGAGGCCAACGGTACCAGCGGCGAGTTGCCGGCGGTGATGTGGAGCTGGCGCGTGGGCAGGGCGCGCAGGCGCGGCACCGCTGCTGCGGCGTCGTAACCGGCGATCGGCGGCAGATGCTGGGCGTGGATCAGGTGCACGGGAGCGGGATACACGGTGCCCGGCACCTCCACCCAGCCGTCCAGGAAGCGGCGCCCGGGAATCTCCCAGGTTGCCAGATCGGTGTCCACCATGGTCTCGGCAACGGCGCCCGCAAGCATCACCGGGAACATCGCGAAACCCGCTTCCACGTAGGGATCGGGTGCCTCCGACGTCGCGCGCACCCACTCCTTTACCTGCCGCAGCAACTCCGCGTCGGCGCCGTACGCCTGCTGCAGCCCGTCCACGTAGCGCAGCACGTCGCCGAATTCGAGGTCGTACAGCCCGGCGGCGAGCGCGTCGAGATCGTCCTCCACCAGGTCGAGCGGCGTCACCGCCGGCAGCACCTGGTACTGCCAGGCGCCGGTGGCGCGCATCGAGCCGCGGTCCAGTACCGGCTCACGCAGCACCCACGCCCCGTTCAGTCGGACCAGGGTCGGCGGATCGCCGCCGGCGCGCTGCCGGTCTTCCGCCGCGAAGGCGGTCTCGATCTCCCGCTTGCCGATCGCCGGCGGCGCGACCAGGGTGCCGCGCACCAGCGCCGGTACCGAGATTACGCCGTCGTCATCGGCTGCGATGGTCGGCTCGTCCATGCGCCGCGGTCAGCCCTGCATGGCGGCCATGATGCCGCCGCAGCCTTTTACCTCCCGTCCGGTGGCGCGCCCGATATCCGAAATCGTCACGCCGTCCATCCCGCACGGGCAACCGCCGACGCGGCGCCGCACGTTGTCGCCGGTGATGATGAATCCCGGATAGCAAGCGGCATACGGATCGAGGAACCCGAAGCCGCCATGGACGTCGTCTCCGGTCACCGGCTCCAGGGCCTCGTCGAAGATCACGGTCTCGGTAATCGGCGGCACGTGGAAGCGGCCCTCGCGGCAGCGCGGGAACACGACCTGTGCCTCGGTCATCGAGTAACCCTCGTTGACGCACTCGGGGCGGACGCCCAGGCTCTGCTCGATCAGCGCCAGGAACGCCGGCTCGTCGATCCGGTCGCCTTCGAAGCTTTTCCAGCCGCCGCCGTGAGAGAGCATGCTGCCCGCCCGCAGCACCACTTCCTCGCCCTCCGCCACCAGCCACTCGCAGAACTCCTTGATCATGAACGGGGCGCCGAACAGCAGTGTTCGGCGGCGCGCGGCGGTCGAGTCGCGCAGCGCGGCCAGCACGCGCCGGAAGTTGTCGGTCCGGCGCCGAACGGTGGCGTCCAGGAACGCATCGGAGAGCTGCCGTTCGCGCTCGTCGGCCGGACCGCGCACCAGCGCGCGCACCACCGTCGCCGACAGATCCAGGTCGAACAGGAAAGTCGCGCGCCCGACCATCCGGGCGAGGGTCTGCCCCACCACCTGCGTACCCTGGGTGCCGCCGGAGAACGACAGAAATACGCCGTCGAAGCCGCGCAGGCCGCGGCGCCGGAAGAACTCGCCAAAGCCGTCCGGCCCGAGCATGCGCGCCGCGGTGCGGGCGGCGGTGCGTTCCCAGGCCCGCGCGGCGCCCTGGCGCATCTGAAACAGCGGAATGTAGGACACGCCGAGCCCGGTAAGCTGCGACCAGGTGTACGCATCCCGCGCGACGAACGAAATGTGCCCGCTGGTGCCGGAACTGAATACGGTATGGATGCCGTTCTGCGCCAGGCGGGCGAGCCATTGGTCGATCGACATCACGCCGTCGACGTCCGCTTCCACGGGACGGTCGAACACCTGCCGCAGCCAGCCATTCATGGCGCCGTAGTCCTTGTTGTCGATGTATTCCTGGGGATACGACTTGAAGATGTGGTCGGTGGACATCATTTCGGCGGCGATCTGCGCCGTGTCGGCGTCGCGCGGCACCTCTGCCTGGTCGGCGAGCCGGCGATAGATCGGAACACGATCGTAGTAGTGCCGATGATTGGTGCGGATTGCCGCGAAGCGCAGTTTACGCGCATAATCCTCGTCTACCGTACCGCTCATCGCCCAGCGCATGGCGAGGGCCGTGAGTTGCAGGTGGAGCGCGCGTATTTCGGCGTGGTGGTCAGACATGGGCCGCGATGCCGGCGCGCCAAACTACACAGGTTGGCCCTTCCCGGTCAACGGGCCGCTCGGAGTGGCGCAGCGGCGGATCGTGCCAGTGTGCCCGCTAAGGATGTAGCTATTGAACATGACCACGCGCCGACCCGGAGGCGCAGCGTGACCGCGAACACCAGCGTCGAGAGCCTCGGCGTCTATCTTCCCGAACGGGAAGTGACCACCACCGAAGTGGTAAAGGGCTGCCGGCGACGCGTGTTGATTCCCCTGGAACGCCTGACCGGCATTCGCAGCCGGCGCATGGCCGGCGAGACCGAGTTTTCCGTCCACTTGGCCCACAACGCGGTAGCGAGGTGCCTCGCCGGGTCGCGTCATGGCGCGGCGGATATCGACCTGATCGTCGCGGCCAATATCTCCAAGCAGGATTCGCCGCTTGTCTACAACGTCGAGCCGACCACCGCCGCGGTGCTGCGCCGCCGGTTCGGCCTGCACCGCGCCCTTGCCTTCGATCTCAGCAACGCGTGCGCCGGCGTTTTCACGGCGATCATGGCGGTGGACGAGCTGATTCGGCGCGGTGACGTGCGCCGCGCGCTGGTGGTCAGCGGCGAGTACATCACCCACCTCACCGCCACCGCGCAGCGCGAACTGCACGGGCTGCACGACGAACGGCTGGCGTGCCTGACGCTCGGGGATGCCGGCGTGTGCCTGCTGCTCGAGCACGGCGCGGGCTTCGACTACATCGATATCTACACCGTCCCGGAGCACGCCGAGTTGTGCATTGCCCACTCTGCCGAGTCGCACGGGGCGATCATGTTCACCGACTCGGTCCGCCTCGCTCGCGCCGGCATAGCCGAGGTTGTCACCCAGTACGAAAATGTCGCGGAGTCGGGCAGGGTAACCACCGAACCGCGCTACTTCATTCCGCACCAGACCTCCTCCAACTCGATCAAGGAGGCCACGCGCGCCACCAATCGCCGTCTTGGACGCCGCGTCTGCCATTCGGACAACATGGTGGATAACCTGCGGCACCGCGGCAACACGGCAACCACTTCGCACTGGGTAGCGGTCAAGGACCTGGTCGAAAGGTCCGCGTTGCAACCGGGAGATCGCGTGTTGTTCAGCATCACTGCGTCCGGGATTACCGTGGGCCTCGCTCAGTATCGCGTCGAGCAGTTCGCCGCCCGCATGGCGAACGGCCGGCCGGCGCCGGAGCCGCCACCGGCAGCCGCGGCGGACAACGCCGCGCGCGGCTACTACCGCGCCGTTCCCGCGGGCGAGCGCGTGCGGGTGAGGGCGGCGGCCACGTCTACACCGGAGTCGGATGCCGAACGCGGCAACGTCACGCTCGCCGCGCGTGCGGTACGGCGTGCCCTGGACGCCCCGAACGCGCCGGCCGGCCAGCCGGGGCTGCTGGTGTACTCGGGAGTGTACCGCGAGGCGTTCATCTCCGAACCGGCGCTGGCCACCATGGTGGCCAAGGAGCTGGGCATCAAGGGGTCGCGCGTCGACCAGGACGCGCCGCCGTTTCTGGCGTTCGACCTGATGAATGGACCGCCCGGCGTGTTGATGGCGTGCCAGGTGGCCGGCCGCATGCTGCTGTCGCGCGACTGCGTGGCGGTGGTCGCCGCCTCGGAGTTCAACGAAACCCCGGTCGACGGCCAGCCGCCGCTGGGACTGGCCAGTGCCGGCTCCGCCCTGGTGCTGGAACGCAGTTCCGGACGGACCGGCTTCCGCAGTTTTTTCGTCGAAACGCATGCCGAGTACCTGGACTGGTACCACGCATACGCATATACGGACGACTCGGGGCCGCCGCGTCTGCGCGTGGAATGCGACCACCGGCTCGCCGAGAGGCTGCCGGAGGCGGTGGCGGAGAGCGTGACGGAGTTGCTGCGCCGGGAGCGTGTTTCCCTGGACGATTTTGCGGTGATCTTTCCGCCGCAACTCGGGCCGGAGTTCCTGGACCGGCTGGCGGACGTGCTCGGCGTCGAGCCCAGCAGGTTCGTGTCGTGCGGCGGCGGCAACCTGTTTACGGCCGCTCCGGCCGCGGGCTGGGAAGCGGCCGGCGAGCGCGTGGTTCCGCCGGGAAGCATGGGACTGTTTCTTGCCGCCGGCGCCGGCATCGAGGTCGCCTGCGCCACCTACGAATTCTGATCCGCGGATCTGCTGTTCGCGGATCTCGGGATCCCGGTTGTGCTCAAGCCTCCGGCTGCCAGCACCAGCGCCAGCCCGGCGCGGAAGTCGATTTCCGGTTGAAACCCGAAGTCGCGGTAGGAGCGGCTCATGTCGTAGAACACGTCGCGTGAGAGGTAGGCCAGCGCGTCGCGCGTCACCATGGCGCTCATGCCGGGGGCGAGCAACCGCACCGCCGCCGGCAGCAGCGGCCCGAGCAGACGGCACAAGCCGGCCGGCACCGGCACGATGGCCGGGGAAGACTGTCCGGTGAGTTCCGCATGCACGTCGAACAGGGCGCGCAGCGGCTGCGGATTGCCGGTGGCGGCGTTGTAGGTGGCGCCATCCGCCGCCGGAGCGCCCGCCGCCTGCACCATCAGGCGCGCGACATCGCTCACGTATCCGAAGTCCACCAGGTGGCGGCCGCCGTCCACCAGCGGAACGCGCCGCATGCGCGCCATGGCCAGCGCGGCGGGCAGGAAGTGGCGGTCGCCCGGCCCGTAGGTGGCGCTTGGCCGCACGATCGTGTAACTCAGCCCGCGCCCGCCGTACTCGCGCACCACGCCTTCGGCTTCCACCTTGGAGCGCCCGTAGGCGGACAGCGGCGCCAGCGGGCTGTGCTCACCGATCGGGGACGCCGCGCCGGCGCGATAGACGCCGGTGGTGCTGGCGAACACGAACCGCCGCACGCCGGCATCGGCGCTCGCGGCGAGCATGCGTTCGGTCAGATCCACGTTGGCGGCGCGATAGGGCGCATACTCTTCGCCGGCGCTGAACGGCGCGCCGGCGTGCAGATAACCGGCAACGTGGAACACCCGGACCACGCCGCGCAGGGCGGCGGCGACGGCAACGTGGTCGGACAGGTCGGCGCGCAGCACCTCGATGTTGGGGTGGCGGACGGCCGGCGGCCCGCTCGACGGGCGCAGCAGGCAGCGCACGCGATGGCCCGCGGCGGCGAGTTGGGCGGCCACTTCGCCGCCGATCATGCCGGAGGCGCCGGTGACCAGCGCCGACGGACGGTCCGGTTCGCTGCGCCGCCTTGCCGTCACGACAACCGCCCGTGCAGGCGGCGCCGGAGTGCGCAAACCGCCGTCGACACGCCATCCTCGGTCCTGATTCGGGCCCCTATCTCGGCGGCGCGGGCGCGCACCGACGGATCGGAGGCGGCGCTGCACAGCGCGTCCGCCAGCCGGTCGGCGGTGAGCCGCCGCCGCGGCACCGGCGGCGGCCCCACTGCCAGTTCGTGCACCCGACTGCCCCAGAAGTGTTGATCGCCGAAGAACGGCACCACCACCTGCGGCACGCCGTGGCGCAGGCCGGTGGCGGTGGTGCCGGCGCCGCCGTGATGGATTACCGCGGCCGTGCGGGGAAACAGCCAGTCGTGCGGCACCCAGTCGAGCATCAGCATGTCGGGCGGAAGCTGCGCCGGGGTAAGGCCGCCCCAGCCGGTCGCCAGCACGCCGCGCAGCCGGCAGCGGCGCAGCGCGCTGAACACGATGCCGGTGAGGTCCTCTTCGCCGTCGCTGCTCATGCTGCCGAAACCGACGTACACCGGCGGCGCGCCGCCGGCGAGGAAGCGCTGCAACTGTGCGTCCGGGTGCCAGCCGTCGCCTTCCTCATCCAGGAACCAGTAGCCGGTCACCTGGACGTGGTCGTCCCAGTCCGACGGGCGCGGCAGCACCGCCGGGCTGAACCCGTACAGCAGAAGACTGCCGCGCAGGTTGGCAGCGAACGTGTGCCGCCGCGGCGCCGGGGGCAGGTCCAGGATGTCGGCTCGTACCGCGTTGGTGGGCGGACGCAGCACGTTCCAGAGCAGAAACTCGACCAGCCGGTGGCTGGCGTAATTGTACGTGCGGCGCACCTGCGCCGGTCCCGGCAATTCCTGGAAGAAAACCGACGGCAGGTGCCTGCTCGGAGTGGCCGGCTGCAGGAACGCCGCGGCCAACGGTACCTCGAGCCGCTCCGCAAGGTTCCAGGCGGCGAAGTAACCGAGCAGTCCGGTCACGATCGCCTCGGCGTCGCGACATGCGCGGTAGCAGTCGTCCATCAATTCCCGGCCGAAGGAGAGCGCGAGTTCCCGGAAGTGGCGGATGAACAACAGCGGGTTGGTGCCGCTGCGCACCCAGCCGCGGCCGAGGCGGCTGTCGATGATATCGCGTGGATTGACCTCGACGGCGCGGAAGCCGAGCCCGCGGTCGGTTACCATCTTCTCGAAATAGCGATGGGTCGCGAACAGAACCTGTTCACCGGCGCGGCTCAGCCCCTCGGCGAGGGCGAGCAACGGACGAACGTCCCCGTGGGTGCCGAGAGCGACGACGCAGATGCGCATGCAGCAAAGTGCTCGCAACGCGAGCGCCGGCAGTATAGGGCGCGCGTTCCCGGCTCCGCAACGCCGAAGCAACGGCGCTGCCGAGCGGCCGTCGCGCCGCGCAACGGTTCCGGCGGTTCCGGCGCTTCCTTGACGATTCGCCGGGCGGAGGCTACCTTGCAGACTCTGCCGGAACTGCTTAGTGACACGCCCAAGTTCATCATCTACCGAAAACGAGTACCTGATTCAGCTCTACATGCTGCTCCGCGAGGGCCGGCCGGTGATCGGCGCGCGCATAGCGGAGCGTATGGGGGTTTCTCCCCCCGCCGTGACGCAGGCCATGAGGCGTCTTGCGCAGCACGGACTGGCCGTGCTCGATCCCGACGACGGACTGCGCCTGACACCGCGCGGGCGCGACCAGGCGGAGCGCACGATCCGCCGCCACTACCTGTTGGAGCGCCTGCTGGTCGACGAACTGGGATTCGATTGGGTCGACGTGGACGAGGAGGCGGACCGGCTGGAGCACTCGTTGTCGCCGCGCCTGGAGGCGCACCTGTTCGAACGTCTCGGGCGGCCTACCACCTGCCCGCACGGCAACCCGTTTCCCGGATCGCGCGACGAGCGCCGGCTGCTCGATGCGCGCCGCCTGTCGGAGGTGGAGGAGGGCGCGGTCACCACCATCCTGCGCATCACCGAGGAGGCGGAGGAGAACTCCGCCCTGATGCGGCTCCTGCACACCAACCGGCTGCTGCCGGGCACCTCCGTCAAGCTGACCCAGGTAACCGATGAGGAGTTGGTCCTGGAGCGTTCCGGCATACCCGCCGGCGCGGAGTTGGTGACCATCTCGCAGGATCTCGCGCGCTTCGTGCGCGTCGATGAACCGGAATAGAGGACAGAACCAAAATGATAGAGGACGATGCGGCATGGAACCACTCAAGGTTGCGGTCGTTACCGGCGCCGGCAGCGGAGTAGGGCAGGCGGCCGCGGTCACCCTGTACCGGAACGGCTTCGCCATGGTGGTGGCCGGGCGCCGTGAGGCGGCGCTGCAGGACACCGTCGCGCAGATGGCCGCGGCCTGGAGCGGCCCGCCCGGCGACGCGCCGGGAACGCTGGCCGTGCCCACCGACGTGACCTCGCAGGACTCGGTAGTGGAGCTGTTCATGGCGGCGAGAGATGCGTACGGGCGGGTCGACGTGCTGTTCAACAACGCCGGCATCGGCGCCCCGGGCGTCCCGCTCGAAGAGCTTGAGCTGGAGGCGTGGCAGCGCGTGGTGGACACCAACCTCACCGGTTCGTTCCTGTGTACTCAGGAGGCGGTGCGGATCATGAAGGCGCAGGATCCGCGCGGCGGACGCATCATCAACAACGGCTCCATTTCCGCACACGTGCCGCGGCCCAACTCGACCCCCTACACCGCCACCAAGCACGCGATCACCGGGTTGACCAAGTCGACGTCGCTCGACGGGCGGGCGTTCGACATTACCTGCGGCCAGATCGACATCGGCAACGCCGGTACGCCCATGACCGCGCGCATGGCGGAGGGAGTCGCGCAGCCGAATGGCACCACCATGGTGGAGCCGACCATGGACGTGCAGCACGTGGCCGACGCGGTGCTGTACATGGCCAACCTGCCGCTCGACACCAACGTCCCGTTCCTGACCGTCATGGCGAACACCATGCCCTACATCGGCCGCGGCTGAGCCGGGAGCGATACGCTGGACACCGCGCGCCCATATGACGAGCTGGTCAGCTATATCGCTTTGTCGGCCCCCGCGACGCGGCGCCCCGGCACCGGCGAGGAGCCGTTTCTGCGCCCGGAGTTCGGCTTCACGCCCAAGTGGTACCGCGACGCCGTGGGCATCGACTTCGGCGAGCGCTGGCACACCGACCCCGAGTACCGCCGCTCCGCGCTGGTGCAGATGGCGCGCGAGGTGCGGCGCCGTTTCCCGGGGCTGCCGATCGGCGGGGTGGAAGATCCGGCGGCGCCGACCGACCTGTTGACCGGCATCTACGGTGCGTCGTTCGTGGCGCTGCTGTACGGCATCCCGATCGAGTACCAGGAGGACAACTGGCCGTGGAGCGCGCGCGAGCACCTCGACGGCGAGGCGGTAGACCGGCTGCAGCCCCCCGACCTGGACCGCAGCGCAGCGTTCGCGGAGCTGATGGAGCAGGTGGACTGGATCGAGCGCGAGACCGGCACCGTGCGCGGCTACCTCAACTGGCAGGGCGTGCTGAACAGCGCCTACCGCATCCGCGGCGAGGACCTGTTCCTGGAGATGGTGCGCGAGCCGGACCGCGTGCACCACCTGTTGTCGTGCGTTGCCGCCACCATGATCGAGGGCGCGCAGCGGCTGTACGCCCGGCAGCGCGAGGCGGGCGTCGACAACCGCCACTTCACGGTCAGCAACTGCCTGGTGAACATGGTGTCACCCAAGCACTACGAGGAGTTCCTGCTGGCGCACGACCGCCGCATTGCCGAGACCTTCGGCTTGATCGGCATCCACAACTGCGCCTGGAACGCCAACCCCTACCTGGACCACTACGCCTCCGTGCCCGACGTGGCCTACGTCGACATGGGGCTCGACTCCGACCTGCCCAAGGCGCGCGCCCTGTTTCCCGCCGGCCGCCGCGCGCTGATGTACACGCCGATGGAGGTGCGCGACAAGAGCAGCGAACAGTTGCGCGCCGACCTGGAGTTGATCGCCGCCCAGTACGGCCCCTGCGACCTGGTATTCGCCGACATCGAGTCCGGTACGCCCGACGAACGGGTGGCCGAGCTGGCCCGCATGTGCCAGGAAATCAGCGCCGCCAACGAACCGTAGACTACCAGCCGGACACCCCGGAAGCCTCTCGTTCCGTGGCCGTCACCTCATCCCACGACATCGAGACGATGCACCGCGGCGATGTTTGCGGCCACGGCACCCGGCACTCCTGCCTGCCCGGCGAACTCCGGCCAGCGCCGCACGGCCTCTCCGACCTGGCCAAGAATGTCGGAGGCTCGGCCACGCTTCATGGCGGCGTTGCGCGCGCAAGCGACGAAGTCGTCTCCCGCGAAGCCGTCGCGTTTGCCGTTCAGGGACATCTGGTGAACGCCGGTCCAGGGTCCTGATGGGTTGTAGCTATAGGTGACGTCGAATGCGGGTGCGAGCGACCAGCGCCCCGACCGATCCATCAGGAACGCGATGTTCTTGACGTGGTCGTCCTGGTTGCGAGCGACCACGTTGAACGCCATGCGGCGGAACTGCTCCTCCACTGCCTCCTTGCCAATCTCCAGTTGTTCGATCACGCGGAGCGCCTGCTCGTAGGAGTGGGCGCCGGCCTGGTTGAAGTCGTAGTGCGCCATCGCGCCGAGCGACAGCAGGTGAATCTTGTCGCCTGCCGCGGTTCGGTCGAAGCGCCTGGTCATGAAGTGATTGCGCCCGCCTTCGCTCAGGATTCGGCAATCGGCCATGGTGATGCCGGCGGCCCGAGCCATCAGGTGGTAGGCGTATTCGATCAGTCCGTAGCCTCGCGGATCCTCGAGCTCGCGGTCGCGGTTCCCGGCTACGCCGTCGAACTTCAGCAGCCAGTAGGAAAACCCGTCGCCGGCGGAGACCTGCCCGGAACGCACCTCGCCGGTGGCGGGATTCCATGCGATGACCGCCTTGGCGCGGGCGCCGCCGGCGGAAGTGCCCACCCGGAGGATGCTCTGCAGCGCCTGCTGCCGCCGGGGCGCGGTGAACGAGCCGGCGAGATTGCTCCGGTTCGTGAGTATCTCACCGGCCAGGTCGACGAGTGCCGCCACCTCCACCGCGGACTGTCGATGGTCGGGGCCGGTGGCGGGTACGAACTCCAGGGCGCCCATGCCGCGCTCGCCGACGTAACAGAGCCGTTCCACCGGACTGAAGTCGCCCGGACGACGACCCTGTGCGGTCAGCCAGGCGTCGATGAGTGCGTTGCCGAAGCGATCGGGGAGCGAGTCGGCAAGGAGTCCAGGAAGTCCGTGGAACGTCTCCCGCGCCAGTGCGGGGAAGGAGTAGATGCCGGCGGCCAGCGGCATCGTGAGCGGGGCAACCTGCCGGCCACTCGGCAGGAAGGCCGGCGCATACTCGAAGGCGGCGCAACCACGTTCGTCATCCCAGGTCACGGCGCCGATCGTGGTACCCCACATTCGCGCTTCGGCCACCGTCATGGCTCATCGCCCCAGGTCCAGGCCGCGAGGCGCTCACGGATGTGAGTGGCGCCCGGTGAGGACGCTCGGCGGCGCAGCTTGCCGCTCATTCTGAGCTGCTGCATCGGGCTCGCCGGTGGCTCGGGGACGAGGCCGTCGAGATGTTCCAGGAACTTGAGGGCGCGCAGGATCCGGATCAGGCTGGAGGCCTGACACGACTTGCCCTGCTCCAGGCGCTGCACGGTGGGCACCGACACCCCCGCCTCGGCGGCGAGCGTTGCCTGGGTGAGATTGCGGTTCAGGCGATGGCGGGCAATTCGGGTGCCCAACTCCTGCATCGCCGCGCTGTCGGTGGTGTGGGGGGAAATCCTCATAACATAAAGACTCCGATTCGTTTCAGGCAATTATCGGCCTTAAGGAATCATCTATTTCTTCTTATAAGATGATCAAAGGAGACGGGGACGTCAACCGGTGTGGCTTATTTAGAAATCTTTATTGATGTATTCTGAGGAGGATTAGTCATTCTAAATCAAATTAGATGTATTAATAGACAGATTCCGGCGGAGGCCGCACCGGAAGGCTGCGGCGAACTGCCGTCGCTCCTCCGGGTGGAGTCGGCGGAGTTCTTCCTCGGTGAGCCACCGGAATCCGACGTGCTCATCGCTCAACATCACCTCGCCGGACCGGTACTCGCACAGGTAGTCGATCCCCACGAGCTGGAATCGTTCCTTCACGTAGTGCCAGACGTGGAGCGGGCCAACCGGCTCGATCCGCAACCACGTCTCCTCGGCGACCTCGCGCCGCAGGGCCGCGGCCGGCGACTCGCCGAACTCGATCCGGCCGCCGGGTAGATCGAGCCTGACATCGGGATCAGGACCGGAGCGGGCCTCATCGGGCGTCTTGTAGAGCACCAGCAGCCGCGGCCCACGCACGATCGCGGCCTTGACGGCGACGCCGAACGTGCCTGCGCCGGTCGCGCGTGCCATCGCTTCAGTTCCCGGCCCAGTTGGGTACGGTCAACCCCTCCACCAGCGGCAGCGCGCGCCGCAACTCGGCGGCGGTGAGAGGGGGCACGTCCGCCGCGGCGGCGTTCTCTTCGATCTGTGCCACCGTCTTGGCGCCGGCGATCACGCAACTCGTGCCCGGGTGGTCGAGGGTGAAGCGTAGCGCGGCCTGCGG
This sequence comes from Spirochaetaceae bacterium, assembly GCA_028821475.1. GTDB lineage: Bacteria > Spirochaetota > Spirochaetia > SZUA-6 > Bin103 > Bin103. The sequence goes on along the minus strand of JAPPGB010000140.1, from coordinate 6,672 downwards.
CATCGTGCGCCGCTCGGCGAGGAATGCCAGTTCCGGCAGCCGGCGGAAGGCGGCGGCGGTGTCCGCGCGCGAGAACCGCTCGTGGCGCACGTCGTCGGCCGGCAGCTCCCAGTCAGTGAAGTACTTGCCGGTGAGCATGCCCTTCGCCAGCGGCACCCGGATTAGGGTGCCCATGCCCGCGCCGCGCGCGTAGTCCAGGGTGTCCGCCCCCCGCCGTTCGACCAGGTTGTAGCCCACCTGCAGCATGTCCACGTCGCCGAGCGTCGCGAGCCGGCGAATCGCCGCCACCTCGTTGCTCGACACCCCGATCAGCCGGATCAGGCCGCGCTGTTTCAGCGCCATGAGCTCTTCCATCACCGCGCTCCGGGCGCCGGACAGCGGTAGTGCGTGGAGCTGGTAGAGGTCGATGCAGTCGCAGGCCAGCCGCCGCAGGCTGCCCTCCGCGGCGGAGCGAATGCGCCGGCGCGCCGCCTCCGCCAGGTTCGGCATCGCCGCCTCCAGGCCGAGGTTGGTGGTGACCTTGGTGGCGATCAGCCACTTGTCGCGGCGCCCGCGCAGCGCGCTCCCCACTACCTCTTCGCTGTGGCCGTTGCCGTACGACTCGGCGCTGTCGACGAGGTTGATGCCCAGCTCCTCGGCGCGGTGGATCAGGGCCACCGCCTCCGCGTCGCTCGCGCCGCTCCAGCCGACGCGCCGGCCCTCGTCGTCGGTGGAGTAGCCGGACAGCGGAAACGCGCCGATCCCCACCTCCGAAACACGCACGCCGCTCGCCCCGAGTTGCCGATACCGCATCGCTCTCCCTCCCGTTGGCGTTACACCTTACCCGACTGGTGGCAACAGCCCAAAGGGTACGGTGCCGCCCGGCTGACAGCGGCCGTCGTGGCCGCATAGAATCGCTTTCCATGACCACCGACCCGGCCCTGCTGCGGCTCGCGTTCGTCGGCTGCGGGCGCATCGCCGGCTTCCACCTCGACGGCATCGAGCGCGCGGCGCCGCGCACCCGCGTCACCGCGGCCATCGACCCCGACCCGGACGCGGCCGCCGCGATCGCGGCGCGCACCGGGGCGCGCACGTTCGTTTCGTTGCAGCATGCGCTGTCCGCCGGCGGTTTCGACGCGGTGGACATCATGGTGCCGCACGACCTGCACGAGGCGCTGGCGGTCGAGGCATTCGCCGCCGGCAAGCACGTGCTGCTGGAGAAGCCGATGGCGCTGACGCTGGACGCATGCGAGCGCATCGGCGCGGCCGCCCGCCGCGCCGGCACCGTGTTCATGGTGGCGGAGAATTCGCAGTACTGGCCCGACGTGGTGCGCGCCCGTGACCTGCTGGCCGAGGGCGCGATCGGCGAGCCGGTTACCGCGCGCGCCTCGTTCGAGGCGCTGCACGACCCGTTCTGGTACCCCGGCGACTCGTGGCGCTACGAGGTGGCGCGCACCGGCGGCGGCGTGGTGGTGGACGGCGGCGCGCACTGGATCCGCCCGCTGCGCATGTGGCTCGGCGAAGTGGACGAGGTGGTTGCCACCACGGGCCGCGTTGTGCCGGTGATGCAGGGCGAGTCGCTCGCTCACGCGCTGCTGCGCTTCCGGTCCGGGGTAGTGGCGAGCTTCCAGGCGATTACTCACGACGCGCCGCTATGGGCGGGGCCGTGGTGGCGGCTCACCGGTACGGCGGGCGAAATCGTGATTCACGGCGGTTTCGACGGCGGCATGACGCTGGTCGACCGGCAGCGTCCGCGCGGCCGCCCGATTGCGGGCGAGCACGGCTACGCGGCGTCGTTCGCCCCCGAGCTGGCGGACTTCGAAGCCGCGGTGCTGGACGGCAAGGAGCCGGAGGCGCCGCCCGAGGCATCGCTCGGCGAACTGCGCACGGCGCTGGCGATCTACCGCTCGGCGGCGTCAGGACGCTGGGAAAAAGTGTGGGACTGAACGGAGGCTAAGGGGTAGGGAGCTCGCCGGACCTACAGAGCTCAAACTCGCCGCTCTCCCCGGCCTTCGGGAAGGGCGAGTCAGTGGTTCCCAGTGTGAACTTCTGTGGCCGCCTCAGTGAGCGGCCCTCGTACTGTCCATCGGCCCAAGTTCCCCCTCAGGTGACGTACTGTGCTGCAAGGTAGCTTCTCCGATCGGAGAGAGGTCCGGCGAAGCTCCCTACTGCCGTCATGCTACCAGCACCCGATCATGCGATGCAAGGCGTCCGCGCAGGTTTTTTTTCTGGTACGGTATGGCCACAAGGAGGTGTCCCATGCGGGATCGAAACGAGATGCGGATCGGGCTCGGCCAGTTCAGCGAACTCACCGACGAGAAGCTGGCATTCATCAAGCAGCTCGGCGCCGACGACTTTCTGATGAACACGCCCCGGCTGCCGGGCGAACAGCGCTGGGAGTACGACGACCTGCTGGCGCTGCGCACGCGTGCCGATGCCGCCGAGCTGCGCCTGATGTGCCTGGAGAACGTGCCGGTGCGCTTCTACGACAGGGCCATGCTCGGCCTGCCGGGCCGCGACCGGCAGATCGCCAACATGCAGGCCACCATCCGCAACATGGGCCGCGCCGGCATCCCCATCCTCGGCTACCACTGGATGCCCAACCAGGTGTGGCGCTCGCCCGGACTGGCGCCGTTGCGCGGCGGTGCCGGCGGCACCCGTTTCGACCTGGCCGAACACGCCGACGCGCCGCTCACGCACGTCCGCGAGTTCAGCGAACAACAGATGTGGGACAACTACGAGTACTACATGAGCCGGGTGCTGCCGGTAGCCAAGGAGGCGGGGGTGACGCTGGCGGTGCATCCCGACGACCCGCCGGTGCCGTCGCTCGGCGGGGTGGCGCGCATCTTCCGCAACTTCGCCGGGTTCAAGCGCGCCATCGACACCTTCGACAGCCCGTACCACGGGCTCGACTTCTGCATGGGCTGCTGGTCGGAGATGGGGCCGGACGGCGTGCTCGACGCGGTACGCCACTTCGGCGGCCGCGGGCGCATCGTGTACGTGCACTTTCGCGACGTGCAGGGCCAGGTGCCCCGCTTCAACGAGTGTTTCATCGACGAGGGCAACGTCGACACCTTCGCCGTGGTGCAGGCGTTGCACGAGGTGGGCTTCGGCGGCTTCCTGATCACCGACCACGTGCCGCGCATGGTGGACGACACCGACTGGGGCCACCGCGGCCGCGCCTACGCCATCGGCTACATCCGCGCCCTGATCGACGTCGCCCGCCGCGCGGCGTAGCGCCGCCAACCGTCGCCACTAGTCCATGATCAGCAAGGTGCCGCTATCGGTGAAGCGGTGCAGCGACGCGCCGCCCACCGTGCCGCGCTGGCCGGTCGACGGCGGCGCCGTGCACAGGTGGGGCCAGCCGTGCTGGCACATCTCGCAGATGCCACAGTTGGTCGATCTCAAGCAAACGGTGCGCTACACCGAGGTGGCCTCCCGGGACCACCGCCGAATACGTGGACCGGACCGCCGCGTGTGGGAGTCGGTCCGTGCAAACTACCAACACTCGGGGTGCGCCGCACGATGACGTCTGCTATCGACCGGCCGGCCGCTCGACTCGGATGTGCGACTCATCGTCCTGCAGGCGCCGGTCGAGCTCGCTGTCGCGGAGGCTCTTGTTCCGATGCACCGATTCCGCGAGGGACCACCTGATGTAGTCCGGCATCCGACGATCGGCGCCGCGGTCGAGCAATGTCTCCACCACCTGCGGATGGTGGCCGATCATGACCGCCGTGTGCAGAGGAGTCTGACCGGCATCGGTCTGCCCCTCCAGATCCGCGCCGTGCTCCAGCAGCAGTCGCACCACCTCCGGAAAGCTGGTCCATCCGGCGGCCACGTGCAGTGGCGTCCAGCCGGCTACGGCGCGAGTGTTGGGATCGGCAGCGCGCTTCAGTAGTACCTCCACCACCTCCGGGTTTCCGCTCGTCCCGGCCGCCACGTGCAGCGGCTGTTGGCCCACAACGTCGCGCGCGGTGATGTCGGCGCCTCGGTCCAGCAGAAGCGCCGTTACCTGCGGGTTCGAGTTCGCCTGCGCTGCCATGTGCAGCGCTGTGCGGTCATCATGGTCGCGTGCCCGGATGTCCGCGCCGTGGTCCAGCAGCAGTGCCACCCCCTCCGGGGTACCTTCCTTCTCTACCGCGGCGTGCAGCGGTTCACGTCCGTTTGACGCCCGCGCGCGGATGTCCGCTCCATGCTTGAGCAATATCGCCATCGCCTGCTGATTGGCGCAGATCGCAGCCGCGTGCAGCGGTGTCCGTCCATCGTCGGTACGAGCTTCGAGAAGCGCGCCGCGGTCCAGCAGCCGCGCCACCTCGTCCGGGTCCCGGTTCCATGCGGCTGCCACGTGCAACGGCGTCCAGCCGAACTGCGCTCGAACATCGACGCTAGCGCCGTGGCGCAGCAACAGCGGCACCACGGCGGGATTCCCGCTTCCCTGCGCCGCCACGTGCAACGGCGTGCCGCCATCGTTGCCGCGTGCGTTCGGATTCGCGCCGCGGTCCAGCAGCACCTGTAGTAGTTCCGTCTTCGCGTCTTTTCGCACCGCAAAGTGCAGCGGCGTCCCGCCGCCGGAAGTGCGCGCTTCCAGGTCGGCGCCGTGGTCCAGCAACAACGCCGCAACCGCCGGATCCTGGCACCCGCCCGCCACCGCGTGCAACGCGGTCTCGCCGTGTCTGCTCGATGCGTTCACGTCCGCTCCCCGTTCCAGCAACACCTTCACCACGGCTGGTCCCGCGCCGACGAAGGCCGCCATCTGCAACGTCGTCGAGCCGGTCTCGGAACGCTCGTGGAGGTCTGCACCACGATCCAGCAGCAACGACACCACCTGCGGTTGCCGGCCGAGGCGCACCGCCGCGTGCAGCGGAGTAAAGCCCTCCGAATCCCGCTCAGTGAGGTCCGCGCCGCGGTCCAACAGCAGCGCCACCACCTCGGGGTCGGTGGCCCACCGCGCCGCCGTCCGCAGCGGCGTATGACCCTCCTCGTCCTTGGCGCCGACGTCGGCCCCGTGGTCGAGCAACAATGCCACCACCCACGGGCTCCTGCGCGACTCCACCGCACCGTGCAGCGCGGTGGCGCCATGATAGTCCCGCACCTCCACGTCGGCGCCGTGGTCCAACAGCAGCGCCAGCAGGTTGGGGGATTCGCTCAGTACCGCGGCCATGTACAACGGCGTCCATCCGAGCCCTGCCAACCTCTCGTCGACATCCGCGCCGCAGTTCAGCAACCTCTTCGCCTCCTGCAAGCGACCGCCCAACACCGCTCTGTGCAACGGGGTGAAACTCCCGGCGTCGGACGAATCCGCCAGCTTGTCCGGCTTCATGACGACTCCCCCCTCTCGTCCGAGCCATCGGGTCCGGGCGTTCCGCAGCCGGTGTAGCAACTACCTGCCGTCTCCATCCCTGCAACCTCGGGTCAGTGCATGGTGGAGCCGCCGGACAGGTTGAGGGCCTGGCCGGTCATGCCGCGCGCGTCGTCGGAGGCGAGATAGACGGCCAGCTCGGCGATCTCCTCGGGCTCCAGCATCCGGCCCATCGGGTTGATGTTGGCCTCCACCTCGCCGACCGGCGCGCCGCGCAACTCCGCGTCCACCTTGAGCCGCCGCAGCATCATGACGGTGCGGGTGGCGCCGGGGCAGATGGCGTTGACCGTAACGCCGGTGCCGGCCGTCTCCAGGGCCGCGGTGCGGGTCAGCCCGATCAGGCCGTGCTTGGTGGCGGTGTAGGCACCGGCGGCGAGCAGGCCGCGCTTGCCGGCAACGGAGGCCATGTTGATCACCCGGCCCCAGCCGCGCTCGACCATCGCCGGCACCAGCGCCTTGGTGAGCAGGTAGGGTGCCGTCAGGTTGACCGCCAGGCTCAGGTCCCAAAAGGCGTCGTCGTAGTCGACGACGCGATGCGGGGAAGCGTTGCTGCCGATGCCCGCGTTGTTCACCAGGATGTCGACCGCCGGAAAGTGGTTTGCCACCCGCTCCGGCAGAGCGATCGCCGCAGCGCGTCCGCTCAGGTCGACCTCCAGTGCCGCCGCGGAGCGGCCCAGGGCGGTAACTTCTGCCGCTACCCTGTCGATCTCGGCCGCGGTACGCGCCGTCACCGCCACGTCGGCCCCCTCGCGGGCGAACGCCAGCGCAATCGCGCGTCCGATGCCGCGTCCCGCGCCGGTCACCAGCGCAACCCTGTTCTGCAGTTTCATGGCTCTGCATTGAATCACCTTTCGCCGCAACGACAGAAGCACCCCGAGTGCCGGTCCGCGAGCGCGGCGGGCCGCGGTCGACCGAGGTGATGGCGCGGTGGTTGACGAACGTGGCCACCCGCGGGGATCGTGGGGGGCACCATGGCTGACCGGGTAGTGAGCTTTGCCGAGTTGCGCGACTTCATCGCGCGGATTTTCGTCGCGGCCGGGGCGAGCGAGGCGAACGCGCGCGTGTGCGCGGCCCACGTCGCCGGGGCCAACCTGTGCGGGGTGGACACCCACGGCGCCTGGCAGGTGGCCGGCTACGTGCAGGACATCCGCCGCGGCTGGCTGGTGCCGGATGCGCAGCCGCGGGTGGTGCGCGAGCAGCCGGGCGCCCTGCTGGTGGCGGGCGGTTGGACGTTCGGGCAGGTGGCCGCCGAATTCGCGGTTGCCGAGGGGCTGAAGCGCCAGGGCCGTCTCACGCTGAAAGACTCATGATCTGACTGGGGGGTCTGGCTATTT
>JAPPGB010000139.1 GCA_028821475.1 Spirochaetaceae bacterium | reverse complement strand
TTCGCGATCTGTCGGTACGGCGGGCTGCCTCGCACCGTCTCCACTCTCGGTCCGAGTCTGTACAGCACTCGATGCCATGGAAGACGATGAAACCCGGCACCCAAGCATTGCCCGCCGGCCGGCTCTGTCGGAACACGCTACCGCTTTCGGCGTTCGCACCCGCCGGCACTCCGGCACTTCCGGCACTCCGGCACAGCCGCGTGCGCTCAGGGGCGGTGCCGCCGGGAGCCGGTGGAGGCCGGCGCGAACGGCCCGCCTACGGCGGCGACAGCCGCTCGCCGGTGGCGACGCTGCGGAACCATTCGTGGACGACGCGGGGAGCGCGCCCGTCGACGTTGGCGGGCCCACGTCCTGCGCGCACGTCGTCCCGGTCGACGATACGGGTGTCGAGGCTCAGGCGCGTGCGTTTGGTGCGGTTGGGCCGGCTGGCATGCAGGTGCGCCCCGGAGAAGCACAGCAGGTCGCCGGGGTCGATGAGCACCGGCACCGCCGCCGCGTCGTCGAGCGGGGCGCGGCACTCGGGCAGCAGCGGATAGCGTCCCGGATCCTCGCGCAGCCGTTCCAGGTTCCACTCGGCGCTGGTGTTGGGCACGGCGCGGTCGAACAGCGCCGGCCAGATTACCATGGTGGCGCCCGCTTCGACCGGGAACACCGGCCCCCACAGGTTGATCTGCGCCATGAGGTTGGAGCCCCAGGTGTCGCGATGCGCCGGCAGGTCGCGCATGCGCCGGCCGCGGTGGCTGGCGCCGCCGGGCTGCAGGCGCAGGATGAGGCGGTCGGCGTACGTGGCGGCGGGGTCGAGCGCGAGCGCCTCGATGACCGCCCGAAACGAGGTGCGCACCCGCGGGTCGCGCATGAAGGTACGCCGCAGTGCCGCCGCCCGGGTGCGAAACTGCCCGCGATCGAGCGCACGCTGCGCCTCGGGCGGCGCGTGCGGAGCGAACGCCTCGCAGGCCATCGCCCGCGCCCGTGCGACCAGGGCCAGCATCGCGGGCATCTGCCGGAACACCAGGATCTCGCCGCCATGGATCCGCTCCCGGTCGAGCGGGGTGCGCGCATCGGTCAGCATCGGAGCCGAGCCGCGGCGTGGGCCGACCGGCGTGGTGCACGATGACCCCTGGGGCTGCGGGCAAGCCGGATCAGTCAAGCCGGATCAGTAGTGGTAGCGGCACTGCGCGATCTCGCACCGGGCGTCCGATACTCGATACACGAGTCGATGTTCCCGCGTGATGCGGCGCGACCAGTAGCCGGCCAGCTCGTGCCTGAGGGGTTCCGGGTTGCCGGCGCCGCGGAACGGATGGCGCAGACACTCTTCGATCAGCCGAGCGATTCGCCGCGCGACGGTGCGGTCGTTCTGCACCCAGTGCTGATAGTCCTCCCACGCCCGGCGTGAGAAGGCAACCGCCGACGGAGCCGACGCAGCGCGTCCGGGGTCACGGGAGCGCTTCGATTTCGCCATCGACGACCGTGGCGTTGATTGTCTTGCCGGCTTCGATGTCGGCGATGCCCTCGCGCAGGCGTTCGGCGTTGTGCGGCGAGCGCAGCAGGTGGAACGTCTCCAACATGGCGTCGTACTCGGACTTGGCCATCATGATCACCGGATCGCCCTTGGTGCGCGTGATCACCACCGTTACGCGGTCGTCGACGGCCGCGTCCATGAACGACTTCAGGTTCTGGCGCGCCTCGGTGTAGTTCGTGATGCGTTCCATGCCCAGAATTCTGTACGTACAAATACCTGTACGTCAAACCGTCCCGCCGGCTCTAGCGGCGGGCGGCCTGGCAGCGGGCGAAGCCGGCGCCGAGGTCGGGCAGCGGGGAGCGCAGCTCCGGCAGGTCGTCGAGCGGCGGAGGGTTGCGGTATGCGGGCCGTTGCAGCAGGTCGGCGAAGTTGGCGAGGATCTCCAGCATGATCTGGACCGTGTGTGGGGTCACCACCGCCGAGCCGATGCCGAACGGCGGCTGCGGATCGCGCACCGCCTCGTGGACGATCCGTACGCGCCCGCCCGGCGCCGGTGTCAGGGTCATGCGCTCGCGCAGGCACAGGACGCGCGTGCCGCCGAACGCGGTTGCCTCGTCGTCAGCGCCGGTCACGTCGAGCACGGCACCGCCGCCGGGAAGCCGCCACCAGGTGGCGTGCGCCACCGTGACCCGGCGCGTGAAGCCGTGGCCCGTCAAGCGGTGGACGAGTGTGCGGTTGGCGGCGCCGGCGGGATACACGCGCTCCTCGACGCAATCGTTCAGCCACTGTGAGCAGGCGGCCGGGTCGCGTAGCGCGGCGGCCAAGCCGGCCGCGCTGCCGGGCAGCGTGGCCCGAGCCCGCACTATCGGGTAGTCGGCGCCGGGGATGGCACGCGACTGTGCCGTCGCGACCGCGTTGCGGCCTTCGTCGCGCCATTCGGCAGATACCGCCACGGCGGCGGTCAGGAAGGCGCCGGCGAACAGTGCCGGCAGGAACATGCGCCAGCCACGTTTCAGCCGTGCGCCCGGCGCTCGCGGTCGCGGGCGGCCTGCAGGAACTCCTGCACCTTGACCGGCTGTCCGGTGTGGCTGCTCTCGATGGCGGCGAAGATCAGCGCCACCGACTGCAGGTTGGCCTCCACGTTGGTGGCCATCGCCTCGCCGCCGTCCAGCCAGTCCAGGAACTGCTCCAGCAGCCAGGCGTCGGTCCAGTACTGCTGCTCCAGCAGCGGCACCTCGATGCCCTCGCCCTCGCGCCTGTACTGCTTCGGCTCGTACGGAAAGCGCTCGATGCGGCGGTGGTCCATGATCAGCGTCTCGTGCTCGCACTCGGCGCGAATGTACTCGCGCGACCAGCCGTTGAAGCCGCAGGCGTTGGTCTTGGCGCCCTCGTAGATGGCGCGGGTGCCGTTTTCGAAGGTCATCATCACGTGGCCCTGCGAGCCGCTGGCGTACTCGCCCCAGGACGGGTTCCAGGTCTGCGCGTAGATGGTGTCGCAGTTCGCTCCGGCCATGTCGGCGATGATGTCGAGGTGATGCACCGACCCCTCGATCATCAGTGTTTCGTCGATGGTGTGGCGGAAGTGCGCGCCCCAGTCGCCGAAGTTGCGCAGGCCGCAGGTGAAGCGGCACACCAGGTAGTCGATGGTGCCTGGCCGGCCGGAGCGCAACTCGTTGCGCAGCGTGGTCTTGTCCTGGTCGAAGCGGTGGCTCATGGTCACCCCCATCTTCTTGCCGGCGCGCTGCACCTTGTGGGCGATGCGCACCGCCGCGTCCATGGTGTCGGCGATCGGCTTCTCGGAGATCACGTGCATGTCGTGGGCCAGCGCGGCGTCCACCACCGACTCGTGGAACGCGGGCGGCACCACCACCGTGCAGATGTCGGCGGGGTTCTCGTCACAGGCCTGTTGCAAGTCGGTGTAGCACTTTTCCGGCGGCAGCCCGAGGTGCTCCTGCGCGTTGCGGTGCACGCCGGGGTCGATGTCGACGGCGGCCACCACCTCCAGGCGGCCGGAGGCCACGTGCGGCGGCAGAATCCGGGACATCCAGGGGACACCGCGGCCGCCGGTGCCCACCTGGATCAGGCGATAGGTATTTGGCATGTCGGCCCCGACGCTAAGCACCGCCGATGCCCGTGTCAATTACCACCTGAGATCGATCCGGCACGGTTGCTTGCCGACGACTACCGCGCGACGCGACGCATCGGCGACGCCTGGTACGACCGCGGCGCAACCGCCCTGCTGTGGGTGCCATCCGTCGTGTCTCCATACGAGTCCAACGTGCTGTGCAATCAACGGCACGCGGACTTCTCACGGATTGTCGTTGGTGAGCCCACTCCTGCTCGGGTAGATGCCCGCCTGTCGAACCGAAGGTGACGCCTACGAAAACGAAGGCCGCCGAGTGCCGGTTGTGGGTGCTGTGGGTGCTGTGGGTTGCAATAGGGCGAGTGATTCGCCATATTGAGTCTCAAAATGGCGTTTGTAGGGAGATTTTTCGAGCCTCCGGCACAGAGTTACTACCTGTTCGGGCCGCGCGGCACCGGCAAGTCGGCCTGGACGCAACATCGCTACCGGGACGGCGTACGCATCGACCTGCTCCGGCCGGCCACCCTGCAGCGCTACCGGGCGCGCCCCGACCGCCTGTTCGACCTGGTCCACGCCCAGCCCGACGGTCAGGTCATCGTCATCGACGAGGTGCAGCGCGTCCCGGCACTGCTCAGCGCCGTCCATGCTCTCATCGAAGAGCACCGCGGCTGGCGCTTCGTGCTGACCGGGTCGAGCGCACGCAAGCTCAGGCGAGGCGGGGTCGATCTCATGGCGGGCCGGGCCGTGGTGCGGACCATGCATCCGTTCATGGCGGCGGAGCTGGGCGACGCATTCGACCTTCGCGCGGCGCTGCAGCGCGGCCTGCTGCCGCTGGTGCTGGGCGCCGAGGATCCGGTCGACACGCTGGAAGGCTACGTCGCCGTCTACGTGCGCGAAGAGGTGCAGTTGGAGGGGCTGGTGCGGGACCTGGACCGGTTCTCCCGGTTCCTGGAGGCGGTCACGTTCTCGCACGGACAGCTCATGAACGTCAGCAACATCGCCCGCGACAGCGCAGTGAGCCGCAAGACGGTGGAGGGCTACCTGGGCGTGCTGGAGGATCTGCTGCTGAGCTTTCGCGTGCCGGTGTTCCGCAAGCGCGCCGCGCGCGCCACGGTCGCGCACGACAAGCTCTACCTGTTCGACTGCGGGGTGTTCCGCTCGCTGCGCCCGTCCGGGCCGCTCGACCGGCGCGAGGAGATCGCCGGCGCGGCCTTGGAAGGGCTGGTGGCCCAGCACCTGCGCGCATGGCTGGCCTATAGCGGCGCGGGCGACCGCCTGTACTACTGGCGCACGCGGGCCGGGTCGGAGGTGGACTTCATCCTCTACGGACCGGAGCAGTTCACCGCCATCGAGGTGAAGCACAGCGCCTCGGTGCGGCGGGCCGACCTGCGCTCGCTGCGCTCGTTCCACGCCGACTACCCGGAGGCGCAGCGCCTGCTGCTCTACCTCGGCGACGAGCAACTGTCCATCGACGGCGTGCTGTGCCTGCCATGCCACCGTTTCCTGCGCCGCCTGCACCCGCGCCACGCGCTGCCGACGACCGCGGCGTGACGTCCGCCAGCAACGCGCGTCCGACGCGGATTGTCGTCCGCGAACGCACCCGTGCCCGAGTCGACGCCCGCCTGCCGTGCCGACGGAACGTCGACCTGCAGCCGCGCACCTACGAGACGCGCATCGCCATCGTCACGCGCAAGATCGAAGAGCGCGGACTGTCCCTCGAGCACGGCACTGGATCTGGTCCAGCCACTTGCCGTGCGGAGATGATCCCTATTGCAAGTCGGGGCTACGCGGGGCGACCGGTTCCAGGATGGCGCGCCGTTCGGGGGTGAGGCGCTCGCGCAGGCCGGGGGAGAGCTGGTAGTTGAAGCGGGTGCGTATGTGGCGCGGCGAGTAGCGGTACAGCACCGTGCGGCGGTAGCCGGGGTTGGTGCGCTCGGCGGAGCCGTGGGTCACCGCGTCGGTGAACAGCAGCACGTCGCCGGCGCGCAGGTGCACCTCCTGCATTCCCAGGGCGTTCCCGGCGCCCTCGCGCTCGTGGGTGGCGGCGGTGATCGGCTCACCTTCCACCTCCAGCCGCGGGTGCACCTCGGTGGCCTTGTGGCTGCCGGGCACCAGCACCGTGGGGCCGTCGCCGGGACCGATGTCGTTCAGCGCCATCATGACGTTGATCTGGCCCACCATCCAGGCGCCGGTGTTGTGCTGGCGGAAGGTCATGTAGCTGAGCGGCACGTGCCCCCCGGAGTGGATGTAGAGGAAGCCTCCCCTGGTGCGCACGTTGAGCAGGGTCTCGTGAATCGACAGCCGGTTGACCGGATTGACGTAGCGGCTCACCAGGGGCAGCCACGCCGGGTAGTCGATCAGGCGCTCGAACACCGCGCCCCCCTCCACGATGTTCTGGAAGTTCACGCCGTCGTCCGGGCTGTAGCTGTGCAGCTCGACGTGGCCGATCCAGCGCCCCCGTTGCTGCTTGCCGCGCTCGTCCTCGCGCGACGGCGCCTCCTCGACGTAGCTCCAGTGCTCGTCCAGCCACCGGTTCATGGCGGCGAGGTCGCACTCGGCGAGCGCCCCCGGCAACACCAGGTAGCCGTGCAGATCGAACAGATAGTCAAGCTGACGGTCGTCGAGGTCGCCCTGCATGCGTCTCACCCTGCCGCAACCGCCGCCGGTCGGCAACCCCCGCCGCGCGTGGGTGTACTGGACCGTGGTGGAACCCGGCGTTGAGGCGCTCTAACGCAGCCGGTGTTCGCCACGAGCGCCCTACGTCGTCCCGATCATGGCGGCGCGGCGCAGGATTTCGTCGACGCACTCCGGTGCGGTGCGCGCGCTGGTGTCCACCCGGACCTCGGGATGATCGGGCGGTTCATACGGACTGCCGATGCCGGTGAAGTTGGGAAGCTCGCCGCGGCGTGCCTTGGCGTACAGCCCCTTGGTGTCGCGCGCCTCGCAGGTATCGAGCGACGCGTCGACGAACACCTCCACGAAGTCACCCTCCGCGAACAGGCGCCGCGCCGCGTCCCGGTCCGCGCGAAACGGGCTGATCAGGGCGACGATCACGATCAGCCCCGCGTCGACCATCAGGCGCGCCACCTCGGCCACGCGCCGGATGTTCTCGATGCGGTCGTCTTCGGTGAATCCCAGGTCCCGGTTGAGGCCGTGCCGTACGTTGTCGCCGTCCAGCACGTAGCTGTGCCTGCCCTCCAGGTGCAGCCGCTGCTCCAGGAGATTCGCCAGCGTCGACTTTCCCGCGCCCGACAGGCCGGTCATCCACAGGCAGCGCGCGGACTGTTGTTTCGCTTCGCTGCGCAAGTGCTGCGTGACCTGGAAGCGCTGCCAGCGGATGTTCGAGGAACGGCGTAGCGCGTACCGAATCATGCCGGCGCCCGCCACCGAGGCGGTGAGCTGGTCCAGGAGGATGAAACCGCCGAGCACTCTCGATTCGTCGTACGGGGCGAAGGGAATTCGCCGGTTGGTCGACACGTCCACCTCGGCCGTGTCGCTCCGCTCCAGCCGCTTGGCCGGGCGCGGCCCTTCCTCGGGGTCCACCACGTGCTTGATCCGGGTCACGGTGGCGCCCACCTCGATGCCGTGCAGCACGAGCGTCACGGCGCGGCCCACGTACAGGGGAGCCTCGGCCATCCACAGGAGCGTGGCGCGGAAGTGGTCGGCAACTTCGAGCGGCGCGGAAGCTGCCGCAATCACGTCGCCCCGGCTGACGTCGACGTCGTCGGCGAGAGTGAGGGTAACCGAATCGCCGCTGCCGGCGCTCTCGCGCGTGCCCATACCGGCCACGATCGACTCCACCCGCGTTTCCAGGGCCGACGGGAATAGCGCGACCCTGTCCCCCGTTCGAACCGCGCCCGAGGCGATGCGCCCGCAGTATCCCCTGAAGTCAGGGCTCGGGCGATTGACGAACTGCACCGGCATGCGAAACGGGCCGGCGTCGCGCGCGGGCTCCTCCACGTCCACCGTCTCCAGGTACGCCAGCAGCGTCGGGCCCGCGTACCATGGCGCGTCGGCCGCGTTCCAGCGCAGGTTGGCGCCGGTCAGCGCCGAGGTGGGGATCACGGTGACGTTCGGTATCCCGGCATCGGCCGCGAGCCGCCGGAAGTCGCCGGCGATCGCGTCGAAGCGTGGCCTGCTCCACGCGACCGCATCCATCTTGTTCACCGCCAGCACCACCGTACGGATCCCGAACGCGGCGGCGATGCGGGTATGGCGGGCGGTCTGGCGCAGGACGCCCTTCGATGCGTCCACCAGCACCACCGCCAGGTCCGAGGTCGACGCCGCGGTGGCCATGTTGTGCGTGTACTGCCCGTGTCCCGGTGCGTCGGCGACCACGAAGCGGCGCCTGCCGGTCGCGAAGTGGAGGTAGGCGACGTCGATGGTGATGCCCTGCTCGCGTTCCGCCTTCAGTCCGTCGGCGAGCAACGCGAGATCGACGGCGTCTCCCTGGGTGCCGTAGCGGACCGAGTCCTTCTCGACCGACCGCAGCTTGTCTTCGAACACGCGGCCGCAGTCGTACATCAGGCGGCCGATGAGGGTGCTCTTGCCGTCGTCGACGCTGCCGCAGATCACCAGCTTCAAGGGCTTCGGGGCCTCCGAGCCACCCATCAGAAATACCCCTCCCGCTTCTTGCGCTCCATCGACGCCTCCTCGTCGTGATCTATGACCCGCCCCTCGCGCTCCGACCTGCGCGCCGCCTCGATCTCGGCGATGATCTCGGCGACGCTCGCCGCCTTACTCTCCACGGCTGCCGACAGGGGATAACACCCCAGCGTCCGGAAGCGAACGCGCTTCCGAACCGGCACCTCACCGGGCTCGAGCGGCATGCGATCGTCGTCCACCACGATCCACTGGCCGCCTCGCTGCACCACGGGGCGTTCGGCGGCCAGGTAAAGCGGCACGATCGGGATCTCCTCGCACTTGATGTAGCGCCACACGTCGAGCTCGGTCCAGCTCGACAGGGCCGCCACCCGCCACGAATCGCCGGCGGCGAGCCGGGTGGGGTAGAGGCGCCAGATCTCCGGCTGCTGGCGCTTCGGGTCCCATTGGTGGCGTGCGTTGCGCAGCGAAAAGACCCGTTCCTTGGCGCGCGAGGCCTCCTCGTCGCGCCGGGCGCCGATGAATATCACGTCGTGCCGCCCCTCGTCGAGCGCGGCCAGGAACGGACGCGTCTTCATCTCCATCGTGTAGCTCTGCGGACTGTGGCTGAACGGCGTGATCCCCTTCCGCGCCCCCTCGTGATTGGTGCGCACCCGCAACTCCAGGCCGAAGCGGGCGGCAATCTCGTCACGGTGCTCGATCATGGCGCGGAACTTCCACGTGGTGTCGACGTGGAGAATGGGAAAGGGCGGCTTCGCGGGCCAGAACGCCTTGCGCGCGAGGTGCAGAAGGACCGACGAGTCCTTGCCCACCGAGTAGGCCATGACCGGCCGCCGCGCCCGCGCCACGCCTTCCCGCAAGATCTCGATTGCCTCGGCCTCCAGCTCCGCAAGCCACGCCTTCATGTGCACGCTCCTGCCGCCATCACGTTCCTCCTGCCAGCCCGTCCCGCACGTTGCACCGTACGGCTCGGGCATGATAGTAGACTGGTTGTATAACCATCCAGGACTCCTGAATGGTGAACTTCCGCGAGGCTTTGCGGGGGAGGCCGAGACGTTGGCGCAGCGCGAAGAGTTCAACCCCATGTCGATGGCGCCCCTGCGCGTGTGGCTGCGCCTTGTCGCTCAGGCGGGGGGTGTACGGCGGCCGTATCGCGGGCGGTTGCGGCAGGCGCTCATCACCAGCGCGCTCACGGCGCTCCCGCGCTGGCTCGAGTGGGCCGTTTACGGTGCGCCGGTGGCGCGCACGCGGATCAGCGAGCCGCCGGTCATCATCCTCGGGTTCCCGCGCTCCGGCACGACCCTGCTGCACAACCTGATGGCGCACGACCCCGACCTGGGCTACTGCTCCAACTACCAGGCGGCCATTCCGTTCTGCCTCATCGGCGGCGAGCGGCTCAAGCGGCGCCTGGCCGCGCGGGTGCCGGAGAATCGAGGGATCGACAACGTGGCGGCCGACCTGGACCTGCCGCAGGAAGAGGTGTTCGCGCTTGCCATGCACTCCCACCGTTCCTCCGCGCACGGGTTCACCTTTCCTTCCCTGATGCCCGAACTGCACCGCAAGTACGTGCTGATGGACGCGCCGGAGGCCGAGGTGAGGGCATGGCGCAAGGGCTACCTGCAGGTGATCAAGAAGGCCACCTACATGCACGGCGGCAAGCGGGTGGTGCAGAAGGCGACGCCCAATCTCGCGCGCATCCCGGTGATCATGGACATGTTCCCCGGCGCCCTCTACATCCACATCGTCCGCAACCCCTACGAGCTCTATCCGTCGTACATCCACCTGATCTCGACGCTCACCAGGAACTACGGCATGCAGGACATCACCCCGCGGGAGCTGGAGGACGGAGCGGTGCGCATGTACCAGCGAATCATGCGCAAGTATCTGGCCGAACGCCACCTCATCCCCGCCGACCGCTTCATCGAGATCCGGTTCGAAGACCTGCGCGAAGACCCGCTCGGGGTCCTGGAGCGCGTGTACCGGCATCTCGGACTGGACTGGGAGAAGGCTCGGTCGGCGATCGCGGCCTACGCCGGTACGCAGGCGTCGTACCGGCAGAATCGCTACGCGAACCGGGCGCACGTGCGGCGCGAAGTCGACGCGCACTGGGGATTCGCGGTGCGGGAGTGGCAGTACCGGCCTTGAGCACGCTCAGCGTCGCGGAAGACCTCAGCCTGCTGCTGCTCGACGAGTCATCGGGCGTGCTCTACCCGCTGCCCGGGCGCACGCTGGAGATCGGCCTGGCTGCCGCCGCGCTGCTGGAACTCACGCTGGCCGACCGCATCGACACCGACCTGGAGTCGCTCTACCTGGTGAATGCCGCGCCGCTGGGAGATCCGACGGCAGACCCGGTGCTGGCACAGATCGCCGCCAGCACGGAGATGCGGTCACCGGAGTACTGGGTGCGCCGTATCGGTGCGCAGCTCGGTGCACGGATCGGAGATGCCGCCCTGGCACGGCTGGTGGAGCGCGGCATCCTGGAACGGGCGCCCGGCAACCATCACTTTCTCGCCGCCCCGGTGGCGCGTTCGCGGCGCTATCCGGCGGCGGACGGCGAGAGTGCGGACGAGGTTCGCATCAGGCTGATGAAGGTCCTGTTCAGCGACGACATCCCGGAACCGCGCGACGCCGACCTGATCGGACTGGCCGAGGCGTGCGGCATCTTCACCCGCATCCTGAGCCGCGCGGAGTTGGAGCGGGTGCGTGGCCGGATCGAGTTGGTAAAGTCGCTCAACCTGCTGTGCCACGCGGCCGCGCGGGCGATAGCCGGCGACCTGCGCGAGCGGCCGGCCGCCAGCCGCACGTATCAGCCGATTCCCGATGCCCGCGGGTTGCCGCTGATCGGCGCCGGCCTGGCCATGAACGGCGATCTCCAGGAGTTCGTTTCGGGACTGTACCGCGACTACGGACCGATCTGCAGAGTGTCCGTGCCGGGCCGCAAGATGATTGTCCTGGCGGGCAGGGAGGCGAACGCGTTCGTGCAGAAACACGCACGCACTCACCTGCGCAGCAACCGGTCGTTCACCGACTTCTGCCACGCGATGGAGACCGACCGGGCGATGATCTCCATGGACGGCCACGACCACATGAAGCTGCGGCGTACCGCGCAGGCGGGCTACTCGCGTTCGGTGATCGAGCGCAACATGGATACGGCCATCGACATCGTGCGGCGCGCGGTCGCGTCATGGCCGGTCGGACAACCGCTGCCGGCATTTCGCTCGATGCAGCAGATAGTGGCCGAGCACCTGGGCGTTCTCGCCACCGGCCACTCGCCAGGCGAGTACGTCGAAGACCTGAAGTACTGGTTCGACTCGTTGATCTTCGCCGTGCGGCGCGACCGCCCGAAGTTCATGCGCGAGTACCGGTTGCGGAAGGTGCGGCCCCGGATAAAGCAGCTCTACCGCCGCGTGGTGGAGTTGCACGCCCCGGAACTCCGCGAGGGCCGCCCCGGCGACCTCATCGACGCGTTCCTGGAACTGCACCGTGACGAACCGCAGTTCCTGCCGGAGACCGACCTGATGTCCGCGGTGATCGGCCCGTATATCGCGGCGCTGGACACCGTGGCCGGCACCCTCGGCTTCGCGCTGTTGCGCCTGCTCCAGGAAGCGGGACACGAGCGGGCGCTCCGCGACGAGGCGGATGCGGCGTTCGCCGGCGGGACGCCCGATGCCCGGCGGATACGGGGGCTGGAGAAGACCCACGCGTTCGTGAAGGAGGTGATGCGCTGCCACACGATCACGCCGGTGCTCATGCGCACGGCGTGCAACTCGTTCGAGTTCGAGGGGTGCTTCGTGCCCGCCGGCGCCACGCTGCTGCTCGCAGCCGGGGTCGTGCATCGCGATCCCGGCTACTATCCGGAGCCCGAGCGTTTCGATCCCGACCGGCACCTGCCGCCGCGGCTCGAGTCGAATCGGACGGGGGCGTTCGTGCCGTTCGGAATCGGGCCGCACACCTGCATCGGCGGCCCGTTCGCGGAGGTGCAGTTGGCGGTGACCCTTGCCACGATGGTGCACTGCGCCGAATTCGACCGGGCTCCCCCCGGCGACCGGCGCATCAGGGTGACGGCCTACCCGAGCATTCGACCGCACAGGAAGTGCCGTTTCCAGGTGGTGCGGCTCAGGCATGACGGGGGCGCCGCGCAGTGAACGGCAGGATCGTCGACGACCCGGCGTCGATTACGCCCGAGTGGATGCAGGAGACGCTGACTCGGGGTGGCGCCGGCGCGGTGGCGGTCCGGCGGGTGGACGTCCGGGATCTCGGCGCCGGCGTCGGGCAACTCAGCAGGATCCTGCGGGTGAGGCTCGAAGGCAGTGAGTCGTGTCCGGCGAGCGTGGTGGTCAAGCTGCCGAGCGCCGACCCGCGTATCTTCCGCATGTGCCGGCGCACGGGGCTGTACCGGCGGGAGGACCGTTTCTATCGCGCCGTGGCGCCCACCGTGCCGGTGTCGGTACCGTCGATTCTGTTCCGGGAGTTCGACGACCGCACGCACCGGTTCGTGCTGGTAATGGAGGACCTGGCGAACCGCCGCGGCGGCGGGGCGGCGGGCCGCGACCAGCTCGCCGGCGCGAGTGAAGCGGAGGCGATCACCGCCGTGCGGGCCGCGGCACGCGTCCACGCGGCATACTGGCGCGCACCGAGCGGCAGTGCGGGGGAGCCGCCGGCATCCGCGCCGGCAGGCTACCGGGACATCTACCGCCCGCCGGTGCGGTTTGCGTTGCAGTACATCTACGTCAGGAGCGTGCCGACGGTGCGGCGGGAGTTCCCGGGTGCGCTGTCCGAGGAGGAACTGTCGCTCGTGGAAGCGTTCGGGCCGTCCGTGGCGGCCGTGCTCGGCAGCCTGAGCCGCGGCGCGCGGACTTTCATCCACGGAGACTACCGGCTCGACAACATGTTCTTTCTGCCGGACGCCGCCGACCGGTTCGCCGTCGTGGACTGGCAGGCCAGCGCCATCGGCAGCGGACTGTACGACGTGGCGTACTTCATCTGCACCAGCCTGACCGAGACGGTGCGGCGGCGTGCCGAGAGCGGGCTGCTGGAGGCGTACCACGCGGCGCTGGTCGAGGCGGGCGTACGCGGCTTCGCCGGCGACGCGTGCCGGCGGCTGTATCGCGCGTGCGTCCTCGCCTGCCTGGTGAGGATGGTGATCGTGGCGGGCTCCTCGGGGATCGAGAATGACCGCGCCCGCGAGCTGGCGCGGCTGTGCCTGCGGCGAACGGTGGCGGCGATTCACGACCACGACGCCTGGACGGTGGCCGCCGGCGGCAGGGGCCGGGGGCTTGGCCGTCTGATCACGTGGCTGGCGAGCAGGTCCGCAAGGAGTGAGGCCGCCCGGTGACCGGCCCCGGCCCGCGCCTGGCGCTCGCGTGGCGGAGCGCAATGGCGGCGTTGTTCCTGGTCGCGCTCGGCAACACCGTGGTGGTCACCGTGCTGCCGGCGATCATCGCGGACCTGGGCGGCTTCGACCGCTACGCGTGGGCGTCCACCTCCTACCTGATCGCCGCCACCACCGCCATGCCGATCGCCGGCAGGCTCGCCGATCTTCATGGCCGCCGGGCGTTCTTTCTGCTCGGCGTGGTCATCTTCATGGCGGCCTCCATACCGGTGGCGCTGAGCCGTACCATGGAGCAGCTCGTCCTGTTCCGGGCACTGCAGGGGCTCGGCGGCGGCGTCATCATGGTCAACAGCACCGCCGCCATTGCGGACCTGGCGCCCCCCAAGGAGCGCGGCAAGTACCACGGCTTCATGGGGATGGTGTTCAGCCTCGCCACCGTCGTGGGGCCGGTGGTGGGCGGGATCGTGGTCGACCGCTTGCATTGGTGGGGGTGGGCGTTCCTGATCAACGTGCCGCTGGGTATTCCGGTGTTGATCCTGCTCGCGCGCTTCTTCCCGCGTCCCGGCGCCTTGGCGCCGGCGCAACCGGAGACCTCAGCGGGCGCCGGCGGGTCCGCGAGCGCGTCGGGAATCGACTATGCAGGCATCGTCACGCTCGTGCCGGCGACCGTCGCCACCCTCGTCGCACTGTCGGTGGCCGGGGTGCAGTTCCCGTGGCGTTCGTGGCAGGTCGTTTCCCTGCTTGCCTTCGGGCTGGGGATGACCGTCGTGTTTCTGGCCGTCGAGTCGCGCTCGCCGTGCCCGATCGTGCCGCTGACGATCTACCGCTACCGCGGCGTGCCGGCCGCGGTGGCGGCCACCTTCCTGGCAAGCTTCGGCCTGTACGGCATCATTCTGTTCGTCCCGCTGTTCTTCCAGGCGGTGCAGGGTGCCTCCGCGGGACGCAGCGGAGTGTTCCTGGTGCCGATCATCGTCGGCGTCACGGTGGGCGCCGTGGCGGCGGGTCAGTTGGTATCCCGCACCGAGGGACGCGAGCGGCTCCTCGCCGTTGCGGGCGCCGTACTCCTCGCCGGCGGCATCTCCCTGCTCTCGACGCTGTCCGCCGAGACCAGCGCCGTGCTGGCCGTTGCCTACGTCCTGCTCATGGGCGCCGGTGTCGGCGCGCTGTTCACGCTGGCGGGGGTGGTGGTGCAGAACGCCGTCCCGCACGAGGATGCGGGCGCCGCCACCGCGGCCGTGCAGTTTCAGCGGGCGGTAGGCGGTACGGTGGGCGTGGCGTTGCTCGGCGCGATGATGGCACGGCGCACCGCGGACCGGCTTAGCGAAGTGGTGCCGGCCCGGCTGCGCGATCTCCTCCCGGAGGGGTGGCTGGACCTGGCCAACGCAACCCGACTGCTCGTCGATCCGTCCGCTTCCGGCACCCTCGCCGAGCAGATTTCGGCACCCGGTTCGGGCGCGGCCGAACTGGCCCGGGAAGTAGCCGGCTACGCCGCGGCGGCGTTGGGCGGAGCGCTCGGCGACACCTTCCTGCTCGCGGCAGCGGTCGCCGGCGCTTCGCTGGCGGTCGCGCTCTTCATGCGCGTCCCTCCGGAGCGTACCAAGGGCGGAGATCCACCGCCGACCTGAGCCGCCCGCCCGGCCCGGGCCGGCACGCGGGGACTCCCCCAGCCGGCCGGCGTACACGCACGCCCGGCAGTTTGCTGGTCGGGTCGCGTACTCTCCCCGAGACGCGGCACGGGCGCGGAATCACTGCCGCTGAGGTTCGATCGCCCGGCGCAGCCGGATCTGCCGCCCCTGGTCGCGAATCCCGCCGTCGCGGCGCCACCCCATCGCCTGGTAGAAGTCAATGCCCTGGCGATAGCCGGCAACGGTCCACAGGATCGCCACGCGGTAGCCGTCGCGGGCGAGATGGCGGTGGGCAACGGCGATCAGCGCGCGGCCGACGCCCGTCCGCCAGTGCGGTTCGTCCACGAAGATGCTGTCCAGTTCGCCGATCGAGGGATCCCCCGGGTCGCGGCTCGGGCCGATCCCGGCGCACCCGACGATCGAACCGAACGCTTCCGCGACCCACCAACGGTGCGGGACGGGACGGGAGAGGTCTCGCCGCCAGCGCGCAACCAGGTCCGGCGTTACGGTTCGATCGGCCTGCGACAGCAACTCGCCGAACGAGGCATTCCACGAATCGACGTAGATGCGAACCACACGCTCCGCGTCCGCCTCCGACGCCGGTCGGATGGCGAGAACTGGCCGCACGTTGCGGTCGTTATGGGAGGTTGCGGAGGTGGTGGTCGCCGAAAGACTGGAAATAGTGCAGCAGGCGATCCACCATCGGCGCGGTCGACGGCGCGATGCGGCACTCGTGCCGGGCACGGTCATGGATGCGGTCGAACAGCGATTGCCAGGCGCTGTCGGCGGCGGGCTGGCCGCCATGCTGCGCGCACTCGCGGGCACAGGAGAGCATCACGATCGAGACCGCGGTGGCGACCGACTGCGGGGCTATCTGGGCCGCTTGCTTCAGGTAGGCGCTGCAGGCGCCCAGTTCGTTGGGGGTATCCGACATCACGCTCCAATGCTGGGCGTCCGGCGGTCCAGGTCAAGTGGCCGCTCCGCCGCCCACCACCTTACTGCCCGGCCGCCGGGGCACGGGAGCACGCCATCTCTGCTATCATCGCGCCCGGTGCGCGCGGCGGTGACGCGGCGCGCAAAGGAGTGATGCCCCGTGGAAGCACGACGCCCGACCGTCCTGGTCCTTGGTTCGCCGGCCCCGGCCCACCTGCCGGAGCGCGACGTCCTGGAGCCGCTGGCCGAGGTGGTCTACAACCCGGTGAAGAGCCGGGAGGAACTGTACGCCGCGGTTCGCGACGTGGACGCGGTGATGATCGGCCTGGAGATCTTCGACGCGCCGCTGATCGCGAGCATGCGGCGCTGCCGGATCATCTCCCGCTACGGGATCGGCTACGACAACATCGACGTCGACGCCGCCACCAGGGCCGGCATCTGGGTGGGGCGGGTGCCCGACTACGGCTGGGAGGCGGTCTCCGATCACGCCCTGGCGCTGTTCCTGGCCTGCGTGCGCGATCTCGGTGCCCTGGACCGTCGGGCGCGCGCCGGGCAGCCGGGCCGGCGGCGGCCGATGTTCCTGGTCAAGGGCCGTACCTTCGGGGTGGTCGGCTGCGGCGGCATCGGCAGCGTGCTGGTGCGCAAGCTCGCCGGGTTCGGCTTGGCGCGCATCCTGGTGCACGACCCGTACCTGACTGCCGAACAGGTGGCCGCCGCCGGCGGCGAGGCGGCCGGCCTGGAGACGCTGCTGCGCGAGTCCGACTTCGTGTCGCTGCACACGCCGCTGACCGACGGGACGCGCGGCATGATCGGCGCTGCCCAACTCGCGCTGATGAAGCCGACCGCCGTCCTGGTCAACACCTCGCGCGGCGCCGTGGTGGACGAGGCGGCGCTGGCGGCTGCGCTGGCCGACGGCACCATCGCCGCGGCGGGGCTGGACGTGTTCGAGACCGAGCCGCTGCCCGCCGACAGCCCGCTCACCGGCCTGGACAACGTGATCCTGACCAACCACTTGGCGTGGTACACCGAGGAGTCGTCGGTGGAACTCGCCACCAAGGCGGCCCGCAACATCCGCGAAGTGTTCTCCGGCCGCCCGCCCCTCTACCCCGTCAACCGGATCGAATAGACGCCGAGGCGAGGGAATCGAAGTCGGACGGGTGATCGGAAAGAGGTTGTTCAGAAGCGTGTTCCCGGCGGCGGTCGCGGCGATTGCCGCGAACAGTGCACTTCTCGCCGAAGAGATCCCCGTGGCATCGCCGGAGGAGGTGGGGATGTCGAGTGCGCGGCTACGGGCGATCGATGCCGTGATGCGGCGGCACGTCGACTCGGGGGAGATTCAGGGGGCGGTCGCGGCGGTGGCGCGGCGCGGCAGGGTGGTGCACTTCGAGGCTTACGGATTGATGGACGTCGGGCGCGGCCGGGCGATGCGGAAGGATGCGATCTTTCGCATGGCTTCGTCGTCGAAGCCGGTGCTCGCGGTGGCGGCGATGATGCTGATCGAGGAGGGCCTCCTGCACCCGGACGACGAGGTAGCCGCGTACCTGCCGGAGTTCGGGGAGATGCGGGTCGCGGTGCTCAAGGAGCCCGCGGACCGGGACGTCAGCCCCTGGTTCGTGGCCGCCGGCAAGGGCAAGGGGGCGAAGGGCGAGGTGCCGGAGCACCGCCTGGTGCCGGCACGGCGGGCGATCACTATCCACGATCTGCTGACCCATACGTCCGGGATCGACAGCTCCGGCCTGGGCTCGGCGGTGTCCGCGTGGCCGGAAGCGGGCGCGGAGGCGACCCTGGCCAGCCACGTTCCGCTATACGCCGGCCTGCTCTTGGACTTTCAGCCGGGCACGCGCTGGGGTTACAGCCCGCGCGTGGGTCACGACGCGGTCGCCCGCGTCATCGAGATCGCCTCCGGGCTGTCGTACGACGAGTTCGTCTGCGCCAGGATCTTCGCGCCGCTCGGCATGGACGACACGCACTTCTTCCTGCCCCCGGAGAAGGAACCGAGGCGGGTGGTGATTCACGGTCTCGATGCCAAGGCGAAGGGCTGGGACAAGCCGAGCCGCTACGTCTCCGCCTCCGGAGGCCTGTCCAGCACCGCGCGGGACTACCTGCACTTCAGAACTAATGCAAAGCACCGCATTAGTTCTTTAATGCGGAGTCCGGGGTAATGCGGAGTCCATGCCTTTAATCCCGGGTA
>JAPPGB010000138.1 GCA_028821475.1 Spirochaetaceae bacterium | reverse complement strand
GTGTCGGACACCCGGTCGCTGAGGCCGGCCCCGCGCAGCACCACCACGGCGCGGTAGTCGCGCACCGGGCGCACCGCCACCTCCACGCCGGGCAGCTCGACGCCGTCCAGGAGCGCGGCCAGCCGCGTGCACACCTCGGTGGGGATGCGCCCCGCGCGGCGGTCGCTGATGGCGCCGGCCGCGTCGCGGGTGGCGAAGTTGAGGCGCGCCGCCACGTCGCCGGCGCCGATCGGATGGCCGATGCCGAGCGCCGCCACGATGCCGCGGCCGATCGGGTACTGCAGCGGATCGTAGCCGAACAGCGCCAGGTGTCCGGGCGCCGAGCCGGGTGCGATGCCGTAGTCGATCGGCACGTGCAGGCCGCACTCGGCGCCGGCCGCGAGGGTGTCGAGATTGGGCGTGTGCGCGGCTTCCAGTTCGGTGGGGCCGCCGGGCTCGCGCGGCAGTCCGCCCAGGCCGTCCATCACCAGCAGCAGGATGCGCCGGTCATTGGCGGTCTTGAGTTCCGCAACAGGGTCTCCGTGGTGGTATGCCATGCTCAGTGACCGCGATTGTGCGCCCTGCCCCACCCGCATAGCAAGAGGCGGACGACCGGCCGGGCGGCTGCGCTGCCGGCTCGTTGGCTCGTTGGCTCGTTAGAAGACATGGTGTTCTAAATCGCAACAGGTGCGGCAATCTGCCACACTGGCCGGCTCTCGAGGAGTAAACCATTCCAGTACAACTAGATCCACAGGCTCCAAGCGCACGCGTCGGCGGCGGCCCGTTGCAAGGTGCTACACTTCCCCGGTCGCGCTCAGGGCGGTCCGCTAAGACTGCCTACATAACTTGTACGTAAGGACTTACGCAACGCCAAAGCGTACTTGGCACGGTGTCTGCTTATAGGGTGTCGTGCACAACGTGGCGATACTAGCGCCCTGGACAGAGTAGTTGGCGATACGAAAGTTGGTGATTGGGCGGTGATCGCAATCATCGGTGGGTTTGCAGGCGGCCTCGGGTTGTTCTTCACGGGGCTGAGTCTGCTGACTCAGCACCTGAAGGCTCTGACCAGTCGGCGCGTGCGCCAGAGCGCCAAGAAGTGGACCAGTAGCCGTTGGTCGGCGTGTCTGTGGGGCGTGCTGGCCGGCGCAATCACGCAGACGATACCCGCCCTGACCTTCATCACGATCGGCATGGTGCGCTCGGGGCTCCTGACGCCAAGGCGCGCCTTTCCCATCCTGATCGGTGGCAACATCGGCGCGGCAATGCTGTTGCTGGTCGTGTCGTTCGACATCAAGCTGGCCGTTCTGTTCGCCCTGGGGGCGTCGCAGCTTGTCACGCAAGTCGCTACCAGGGGACGCTCCCCGGGAGTCAAGCTGCAGGCAATCGCGGCAACCCTGTTCGCCATGGCGATGATGGTGTTCGGTTTCGTCCTGATCAAGGAGTCGGCGGCGCCCCTGGCGAACCACCTCTGGTTCCAGGCGTCCGTGGCACGGGCGGCGAGCGCGCTCGTCCTGTGCCTGCTGATCGGTGCACTGCTGAGCCTCATCGTGCAGTCGTCCGTCGTCGTGATGGTGACCGGAATCGGCATGGCGATGACCGGCGTACTGGCCGCCGAACAGGTCTTCATGCTGCACGTCGGCTGCTGCCTCGGGTCAAGCCTGAGCCTGTATCTGCTTTCGGCGCATCTCAAGGGGAGGGCACGCCAGACCTGCATGTTTCAGGTGTTGCACAATTGCGTGTTGGCAGCCATCTTCCTCCCGCTCATCATCGTCGAAACCTATAGCAGCGTTCCACTGATCAAGGCGGCGCTGTTTACGATTGATCTTCCCGCCGGGCAGTTGTTGGCGCTCTACTGCATCTTCGCCAACATCGTCACCGGCGTAGTCCAACTCACCGTCCTCCCGCATGTCGCCAGGCTGACCCAGCGCTGGTGGCCACCCACGGAGCCCGAGGTGCTGTCGCAGCCGCAGTTCATCCACGACCGGAACTTGGAGGATGCCGAGACGGCGCTGCGCATGGCCGACCTTGAGCAGCGCCGCTTGGTGGAGGTTCTGTCCCGCTGTCTGGATCACGTGCGCCAGGGTGCCGTGATGGGGGCAATGCGTGACTCGGCGAAGGACGTGCTGACCCGGATCGACGAGTTTCTGCAGGAGCTGACGTACCGGTATCCCGACCAGGAGATCGACGACCAGGTGTCGATGCTGACCCGCCAGCGACTCCTGTACGCGTTGCAGGAGCGTATCCTGAAGCTGTGCGAACTGCTCTATGCGACACCGCGGCACGCGCATCTCGACCAGTGGCGCACAGGGATAATCGAAGGCATCGACGCCGTGCTGATGGTGTTCACCGACATGCTGACCACGGAGGACGAATCGCTCTTTCTGATCAGCGAGCAACTGATGGAAGGCCGGGGCGAGGTTATACGCAAGATCCGGCACGCCTACCTCAGATCGGGGTCTTCACTGTCCGGCGATGAGCGTACCAACGTCTTGCGGGTCACCAGCCACGCAGAGCATGTATTCTCGCTGCTGGCGGAACTGGCGCAGGAGTATACGTCAGGATTCGACCGCCAACGCGAGGCTGAGCAGCGCGGCGCGGGAAGCGCCACAGCCAGCAGTCGCACCGGACTACCCGCGGACGATGGTGCGTTGCGCAGCACCGTTCACGCATCCGCATCCGCACCCACCGGCTGAGGCCGGTGGCGGCGTCGACAAGGGCAACGCGGCGGAACGGCTGGCCAAGCGGACGATGGCGGCTCAATCCGCGCGGCGGGACTCAGACGCGGCCGGATCAGACGCGGCGGGGTTCAACCGGCGGAGAGCCGCCGGAAGGAGGGGCACAGGCCGGCGACGACGCAGCGCTCGCAGGCCGGGCGGCGCGCGCTGCAGCAGCGGCGGCCGTGGTAGTTCACCACCGTGGACAGCTCGCTCTGGTGCTGCTCGGGGATGAGCGCGCGGATGTGCGCTTCCACCCGGTCGGGGTCGGTGGCGTCGGTGAAGCCGAGCCGGGTGGCGACGCGGCGGAAGTGGGTGTCCACCACCACGGCAGGCTTGCCGAACCAGTGTGCGAACATGACGTTGGCGGTCTTGCGGCCCACCCCGGGCAACGCGGCGAGCTCCTCGATGGTAGCCGGCAGCTCTCCTCCGTGGCGCTCCAGCAGCGTACGCCCGCAGGCGATCAGGTTGCGCGCCTTGTTGCGAAACAAGCCGGTGGTGTAGATCTCCCGCTGCAGCTCCTCCTGGTCGGCGCCGGCGAACGCGGCGGGGCCGGGATAGCGCCGGAACAGGCCCGGTGTGACCGCGTTTACCCGTTCGTCCGTGCACTGCGCCGACAGGATGGTCGCCACCAGCAACTCGAACGCATTGCGATGGCGCAACGGGCACGGCGTGTCCGGATATTCGCGCCGCAACGCCGCGCGAATCGCGGCCGCCCGTGCCCGCAGTTGCGCACGCGTTTCCGCCATCACTGGATTTTGGCCTAAGAGGCACCGTCCGTCACGCGGGCAACGCGCAAATCTGCGCCTCGGTTACCTCGCTAAGACGGCCGGCCAAAAACTGAGCTACTTCGGACTCGGGTTCTCCCATAGCCTTGTGGATCCAAGCGAACATCGTCCGCAATGAGGAACACGCGTCTCGCCGGGACAGCACATGAGGTACGTCGAGGCGCCCAATAATCTTGCACCCATCGTCGATCACCTTGTACCCTGAGTGTACACTCTTGATCCGAGCTTTCGGGTTGCGCATTGTCTCGACATCGCCGTCGTAGTCTTCCAAGTTCGTACCGAGTACCGCATTCACCGCGTCGCAGTTAGCGAAAAAATAAGATTCCAACATATTGACAAGAAAATGCACAGAAGACCGGCCCGCCTGACTCGGAAGGAGCATCGTATCCAGGGCGCGTCGATAGCGATCAAAGATCTCTTTTCTACGGTCCGACCTGTTTGCTTCCAAATCGTCAATCAAGACCACAAACATGTCATCGGAGGATAGAAAACAACGGGCCGGCAATCCGATGTCTGTTTCGTCTCTGTCGGGTATCTTCTTGCCGCTACCCACCATTCTAAGCTGGCTCCGCTTCGAGCGTGGTGACCGTTGCTTGATCCTTCTAATCACTTGGAATGTGCACGCACCAGTCGCTTCCATGACCCGAAAAAGAGCCGGGATACATTTCGCTTCAGTGTGTCCTGTCACAATCAGGCCAAAGCGCGTGAATCGCCAGTCCTGATGGCCATCCGAGTCGGAGAAACTCATCGGTTGCCTTCCTTGAGTCCCTGCGGTCGCTGCCCCGCGATGACTTCCGACATGTACAGCGACCCAGCCGCGTAGTCCTCCAGCAGATCTCGCATCTCATCGATTTCGGACAAGCGATCGAAGCGGGCGCGGCCATCCTCCACTGCCGCGACCAGAATGTCTCGCGGCTCGAACTGACTGATGAGAACTGGCGAGTGCGTGGCGACAAACACCTGCTTGTTCCACTGCTCGGCAGCAAGCTTCACGGCGCGCGCGAATACGACCATAGCCCATGGGTGCAGCGATGTTTCCGGTTCGTCGAACAGCAGAACCGATTCGCGATGTCCCTCCGAGAATAGCGCAATGAGCAGAAGCAGCAACTGCAGGACCCCGTCCGATGCGCCGGAGGCAAATATCTCGCTTCGGCGTCCTCTCTCCAGCAGACTTGCGTACACCGTAGAGGGTCCAGTCTGTTGCAAGACTATGTCGTCAAACTCAGGAAATGCGTCAGTCATGTGTCGCATGATCGTGTCGTAGCGGTCGTCGACGTTCCGTTTGTCCTGAAGATTCCTGAGCACGGACCAAGCGTTGTTTCCCAGATCCCACAATCTCGTCTGGGGACTGCTCTCGGAGCCAACTCGTTTGAGGATGTGAAGAAGGAAAGACCGGGAATGATACAAACGAATATAATGAAGCAATTGATCAAGAGGTCTGGCTTCTTCATCGCCACTGTTGAAGTCCAGGAAGAGACCCAAGCTAAGCTTCTCGGGTTCGCGTAAGCCGATCTCTACCGCCTGCCCGATATTCGTGTGGAATAGACTCGCCCTATCCGATCCCGACCTCCTGTCAATGAGAGCGGTCGGTCGTGTAGATGACAACAGCCGCTCCCCAGGAAACGGGTCAATCCTTCCCGACGAGAGCACGAACGAGAGGCCGTAGGTGACGTCGCCGTACTCCAACTCGACCGTGATACGCGGGTGCGCGACCGCTCCATCCCAGAGAATGCCGATGCCGTGATCGCGTTCGGACGAAGCAGTTTCAACACCGCGAATTGCACAATCTCGAAAGAAATAGAGTGAATCGAGCAGAGTGGACTTGCCGGCTCCGTTCGGGCCAAATACCAGGTTGATCGGCCCTACGTTCAGCTCGACATCAGCGAGGGCTCGATAGTTCCGCACATGGATTCTTGCCAGCCCACCCATGAAATCACCTCAATCATATTGGCTCCGCCTGAACGCTCGCGCTGCGGACATCAGTAGCCGCCATCCGACAAGTGAAACTCGGGTGGTCTCACCAACGACTGCCAAGCGGTTTAAGAACGGAACCATAGCAGTTCATGGTTAGTCCGAGAAGCCCCGTACGCCGAGCGGCCAGCACTGGACGGCACCAGCAATCGTGGAGCCAGCCTGAGCTACCCATAGACGACCACGCCGGCCGACCAGTTGGCCAGCGATTTCGGATCGGGGCATAGTAGACAACGGTCGCGAAGCGCGGAAGCGCCGGGATGCTGACCGATCGGATAATGCGCGAGAGACTGCCAACTGGACCAGCGGGCGGCGGGCGAGGCCCGGTGGTGGCCCTGACCGGGGCGAGCCGCGGCATTGGGCTGGCGGCTGCCCGGGCGCTGTGCGCGGCCGGTTACACGGTGGTGGCGGGCGCGCGCGATGTCCGGCCGCTCGCAGCCGCCCGTCTCGGCGGGGATCTGCGCGCGGTGCGCCTCGACCTGACCGACGAAGGGTCGATCGAGCACTTCGCAGCCGCGGTGGGCGCAACGGCGCGCGGTGCGGCCAGGGCCGCGGATCGTTGTTCGGAGGACGCCGCGGGCGCGGGTGCGGCGCGCGCAGCCGCGGGTGCAGCCGGCGTGGGTGGCGTCGGCGCAGGGGCGGGGTGCGTGGCCGCGGGTGGGGGCGGCGCCGGCGGCGTGGTCGAAGCGGCGGCGGGTGGCGGGCCGGGGGGGCTGGCGGCGGTGATCAACAATGCCGGGGTGGGGGCGCTGGGGGCGGCGGAGGAGTTTCCGCTGGAACGCGCCCGCGAGGTGTTCGAGATCAACCTGTGGGGGGCGGCGCGGCTGGCCCAGTTGCTGCTGCCGCTGCTGCGCGCGGGTGCGGCGGCGGAGCGGCCCGCGTACCTGGTGAACGTCGGCTCGCTGATCGCCGAGTACCCGGTACCGTTCCATGCCTATTACGCCGCCTCCAAGGGCGCGCTGCGCGCCTACACGCTGGCGCTGCGCGGCGAGCTGGCCGCGCACGGGGTGGCGGTGGTGCTGCTCGAACCGGGCGACATCGCCACCGGTACCACGCCGTTGCAGCATGCGGCGCACGGCTCGGTCTTCGGCGGCGCCTTCGAGCGCGTCAGCGCGGCGCGGGCCGCCAAGATGGCCGCGGCGCCGGGACCGGAGGTGGTCGCGCACCGGCTGCTGCGGGTGCTCGGCCGGCGCCGGCCGCCGCCTATCGTCGCCTGTGGTCGCGCGGCGCCGCTGCTGCGCCTCGTACGCCGGCTGCTGCCCGACCGGGTTGCGGAGTACCTGACGCGGCGCGCGTACACGCCGCGGCGCGGCACCGGTTCACCGACGTGAGCGATCAACCGCGATCCTCGGACACGATGTCCGATAGAGGTCTGCCTCCGATCCGCGGAGCCTGTACGGCCACTCCATACATGGAAGACGCCGAAGACCGACGCCCAAGCATTGCCCGCCGGCCGGCCCTCCCGGATCAGGCATGTACGGTTCACGCCCGTGCCGCCGCAGCACGCAGCCGGTGCCGTGGCCGCCGGTGCCGGCGGGCGATATGCGCGGCGGCGCCGCACCGGCGCGCCGCCGGAGAGGGCGCACTGAACGCGATCAGCCGCCGCGGTTCCGCCCGCGGCGGCTGATCAGCGAGTCGCGGTTACAGGTAGCGCTGGTCGAGGGCGCTGACCTTGCGCGGGCGCAGCTCCACGGTGACCGGTGCGCGGCCGAAGCACACGCCGAGCGCCTCGTAGAAGGCCACCGTCTCCTGCGCCACGTGGCACTGCTCGATGGCGGCCGCGGTGGCCAGGTAGCGCACCTCGCCGGCATCGCCGCCGGCCACGGTGACACCGGAGATGCCGGCCGCCAGCAGGGCCACCGCGCCGGCGCCGATCTGCTTGCCGAAATTCACGTCGTAGGCGGTCGAGGGACCGGAGCGCACCAGGTGGCTGGGGGTCAGCTCGCGCACTTCGGGGGCCTCGTAGATGCCGGCCACGAACTGGCCGGTGCCGCGCATGTAGGCCTCGGTGTCGGGGTCGGCGGCGATGCGCCGTTCCAGCGACTGGCGCACGTACTTGCCGGCGCCGGCCAGCTTGCCGTGGCCGAACGCGTCCACGCCCGCGCCGGCGTCGGTCATCACGGCGCCGCCGGCGTCGCGCAGCCCCTCGGCCACCACGATGGTGTAGGTGCCGGCGCGCACGTCGCTGCCGCGCACGCGCCGGTACAGGCGCTCCTTGGCGTGCGCGTACACGACGTCCATGTCGGCCGGCACCTCCGGCAGCAGGATGCAGTCGGCGTCCGCGGCCAGGCCGCCGCGCAGGGCGGTGTGGCCGGCGTAGCGGCCGAACACCTCGGTAATCATGATGCGGTTGTGGGTGGTGCCGGTGGTCTTGGCATCCTGCACCATCTGCGCGATGCGGTTGACCGCCGAGTCGCCGCCGACCGAGTAGGTCTGCAGGTCCAGGTCCATCGTCTTGGGCGCGTGCACGCAGCGGATGCCGTGCTCGACCAAGTCCACCACCACGCTGCCGGTGTCGTCGCCGCCGGAGATCACCAGCGCGTCGATCCGGTGCCGGGCGAGCCCGCGTACGATGCGGTCGTACTTGTCCGGGTCGTCGATGCGGGAGATCTTGACCCGCGAGTGACCCGCCTCGGAGCCGGCGCGGGTGGCGTCGATGCGGTCCACCCGCTCCGCGTCCAGCCGCACCAGGCGGTCGATGTCGACGAGGTTGTACAGGCCGGCGTAACCGTTGGGAATGACGCGGGCGCCGATGCCGAGATGCCGGCACATGCCGGCGGCGCCGCGGATGACCCCGTTGAGTCCGCCGGCGTCGCCGCCGCTGGTGATGATGCCGATGTTGCGAAGCGCTGTCATGGCGTGAACTTGCCGATGGGCACGCGCTCCTGTCAAACCGGTTCGCCGCTGCGCCTGTCCGCTCGCGCCTGATCGAGGGCGTTGCGGCACCGCGAGCACGGTCCACGCGGCGGTGGCGCGGATGGGGAGAGGCCGCGTCGCGGGTGGCGCTGCCCGCGGCGGGTGGGTGGCGCGGAAGGCGGTCTCGGAACGCTACAGCACCGCCATGGCGACCAGGCCGACGCCCGCAGGGACCAGCAGGTTGTCGTAGTCGCGCGTCGGGGCCGCCTCCAGCAGCGCAGCGGCGGCGGCGACGGCCAGGGAGGCGTTCAGATTGCCGGTGACGTGCAGCGTGACGGCCAGCACGGCCAGGAAGCACGCCGCCGTGCCCGCTACGCTCTTGCCCCCGGTAAGGGGAATGCGGATGCGGCCCACCGCCGTGCCCACGACCGCCGCCGCGCTGTCCCCGAACGCCAGCGCGTAGATGGCCACCGATGCCGCGGGCTCCGGGTACAGCATCAGGGCCAGCATCGCACCCAGTCCCAGCGTGACCGGACCGAGCACGAAACCCTGCCGGTCGCGCTCGCGCAGCGCCAGCACGGTGAGCTCGGAGATCAGCGCCACGCGCACGCCGGCGATGCGCGCCTGCTCGGCGGCGGCGTAGATCGCGATACCCACCGCCAGCAGGCCGGCCGCGGCCAGCACGTCGACCGCGGCGATGGCAGGCACCGCCGCGATCGTCAGGTGAATCGACTTGCGAAACACCTCGACCTGCGCTGCGCCGCGGACGGGGCGGCCTCCGGCGCGTGGGAGAGAACCCCATGTCTCCACGTACTTGGTTATCAACTAATGAATAAGGTGCACCGTTCCGGCCCCGTGCGTCAACGGTAGCGGGCGGAGAGCGCCGGGTACCACGGCGCGTCCAGGACGATCTCACGCTTGAGGTGTTGAAGCACGGAGAGATTGACAAGGGTGGGGTTGGCTTGGATGACGGAGGGATTTCGCCGATCCAGGAAGCGTCGCGGCGCGCGGGCGCGTCGGGAGAATGATCGTTCAGGGCTGGTAGTCGGTTCGGACGCGGGTCAGACCGAACGCGCCAGCGGACCGGCGCACCGGCGCACCGGCTTGCGCCCGGCCCTGGGGGCGGGTGTGCGAGCAGTCAACCGGGTGCCGGCGGGGGGTGCGAACGCAGAAAGCGGTAGCGTGTTCCGACAGAGCCGGCCGGCGGGCAGTGCTTGGGTGCCGGGTTTCATCGTCTTCCATGGCATCGAGTGCTGTACAGATTCGGACCGAGAGTGGAGACGGTGCGAGGCAGCCCGCCGTACCGACAGGTCGCGAACACGGAGAGAAGTCGGAAAAAGTTGCGCGTACCCCTTCCGACCCGGCACGGCCCCGGGGCACGCGGGGCACCGGCGGTCGCGGCTCGGTCAACGGCGCGCGAACCGTGAGCAAGCCGGCGCGGCGCGATACGGAAACGGTGCAGCAAAGCGTGGTGCGTGCTCAGGGGAGCGATGTCGAACGGCAGAGCGAAGTCGAG
Source organism: Spirochaetaceae bacterium (assembly GCA_028821475.1). Taxonomy (GTDB): domain Bacteria; phylum Spirochaetota; class Spirochaetia; order SZUA-6; family Bin103; genus Bin103. The sequence goes on along the minus strand of JAPPGB010000138.1, from coordinate 264 downwards.
CAGGGTGACGCACCGTCCGCGGCCGTGCGGGATGTGGTGCCCGCTCCTTCGGCGCCGAAGCGCCCCTCGGAAGCCGGGCACGGCAGCGCGTCACCGGCGACGGCACCGAACAGCGGCGACCACACCATTTCGGCGCCGAAGCGCCACGAGCAAGCCGAGTCCGGTCGCACTTCCCGTGCCGCGGCGGGGGTCGGCAGCGGGAGAGCCGCTTCGCCGGCGATACGGCCAGGGCGGGCCCACGACGATGGCCGGGGCGCGGCGGGA
>JAPPGB010000137.1 GCA_028821475.1 Spirochaetaceae bacterium | reverse complement strand
TCATCCTGATCGGCACCTTCGTGCTGGTGGTGGGCAACTCGCTGATGGACTCGGCGGCGGCCGGAATCCGCCGCTCGTTCATCGACAACTTCACCGGCCACCTGGTGCTGGCCGGCGTCACCGACGCTCCGGTGAGCCTGTTCGGGGTACGCACCACCGACTTTCTCAACACCCGCACGCCGCGGCTGGACGGCTACGGCCGGCTCGTGGAGGCGGTTGCCGACCACCCGGACGTCGCCGCCTGGAGCCCGCAGGCGAGCGACGCCGCCACGGTGAACCTGGCCGCCGAGGACGGCACGTCGATCGGCGAGTCGTTCTCACGACTCTGGGGAATCGATCCGGCCCGCTACCTGGCGGTGTTTCCGGACGCCGCCGAGCTGATCGCGGGTGCTTTCCTGGCGCCGGAGCAGGCAGGGCTGGTGCTGTCGGAGGAGATCGCCACCGACCTTGCCGAGTCGGCCGGGCGCGCGGTGCGGCCCGGCGACCGCGTGCTGCTGACCGCCACCACCACGGCCGGCATCAAGGTGCGAGAGGTGCCTGTCACCGGCATCTTCCGGTTCCGCAACGCCCTGCCGCAGCTCGACTTCGTGTCGCTGGTGGACATCAACACGCTGCGCACGCTGACCGGAATGACCGTGTCGGCTCCGGCGGAGCAGATCCTGACCGACGAGCAGATGGCCGGGCTGGGCACGGTCGACGAGGGCGACCTGTTCGGCGGCAGCGGCGATGCCGGCCCCCTGGTTCAGGAGGCGGAGTCCGGCGCGTCGCCGCCAGGCGTGATCGACCTCGGTGAGCGTGCGGAGAGCGTGGTCGACTCCGGCGCCTGGCACTTTCTGCTCCTGAAGCTGCGCCGCCCGGGCGCGGCCTACCGCGTCACCGAGACCCTGGAGCGAATCATCGCGGAGGAGGACCTGGGCGCCCAGGTCCTGGGCTGGGTGGCCGCCGCGGCGCCGCTGTCGCAGCTTTCCGACGGGTTCAAGATCGTGTTCAACGTGGTGATCATCGTGATTGCGGTGGTGGCCGTGATCATCATCATGAACACCCTGGTGATCTCGGTCACCGAACGGATGAGCGAGATCGGCACCATGCGCGCGATCGGCGCGCGCAAGGGATTCGTGCGGCGCATGATCGGGGCGGAGACGGTGACCCTGGCGTTCGTGTTCGGAGGCGCCGGCGTCGTGCTCGCCCTGGTGCTGCTGTCGATCCTGGGCGCGACCGGCATCCGCGCCACCAACCTGTTCCTGCGCATTCTGTTCGGAGGCGACGTGCTGCGGCCCGCGGTGTCACCCGGGTCGGTGGCGTTCTCGCTGCTCATGGTGGCGGCGATCGCCGTGCTGTCGAGCCTCTATCCTCTGGCGGTGGCGCTGCGTATCTCTCCGCGGCAGGCGATGGGGGCCGGCTGATGCCGGGCGGGCTTCGCATCGCGTTCCGCAACACCGGGCGGCAGAAGAAGCGCACCGTGCTGCTCGCCGGCGCGATCGCGTTCGGCGTCCTGGTGGTGACGGTGCTGAACGGGTTCACCGGCGGCGTGTCGCGCAACATCGAACGGGCGCTCACCAACCTGATCGGCGGTCACGTGTACGTCAGCGGCACCGAGCTCACCGAGTCGCGGCTGATCGTGAACGTCATCCGGAATGCCGAGGGCGGCGGCGCGCCGCTCGCGGCCGCGGTCGCCGAGGTGGAAGGCCGGATCGCCGAGTTGAACCGGCGCAGCCGCGCGCTCGGCACGCTGATCTTCGGCTCCAGGCAGGCCAACCAGTTCATCGAGGGCGTGGACTGGCACGGCGAGCCGGACTTCTTTCCGAGCCTCTCGCTGACCGGCGGCGCGCTGCCGGGTGCGGAGCAGCGCAACGCGCTGATCCTGCCGCAGGCGGCTGCCGAACGGCTGCGCGTGGCGGTCGGCGACCAGGTGCTGGCGCGCGTCGCCACCGTTACCGGCCAGCAGAACGTCGGTGAGTTCGTGCTCGCCGCCACCATCGAGGACTCCGGGTTCACGGCCTTCTCCTCGGCGTTCGTCCGCCTCGACTACCTCGGCGAGCTGATCGGCACCGGCGCCGGCGAGTTCCAGCTCCTGCACCTGTACCTGCGCGACCCGCGGCAGGCGGACCGCGTGGCGGAGGTGCTGCGCGCCCGGCTGCCCACCGCGCCCGAGGAGCAGCGCGGCGAGGAAGCCGAGGGGGGTCCGCCGCCGGGCGTGCCGGGGGCGTTCGGTGCCGCGGTGAGCCGCCTGCCGGCCGGCGAGGAGCCGTGGCAGGGCACGCGCTACGAGATCACCACCATCGACGACGTGATGGCGCAGGCGTCGGACCTGTTCCGGGTGCTGGACATCGTCAGCCTGGTGGTGTTCCTGATCCTGCTGACCATCACCATGGTCGG
>JAPPGB010000136.1 GCA_028821475.1 Spirochaetaceae bacterium | reverse complement strand
TCACCAGCCGCTCGCGCAGGCCCTTGGCCCAGGCGGTGCGAATGTAGTCCTGCCGGAGCACCTCCAGCATCATGGTGCGGGTCATGCGCATGGTGCTCGCCGCCAGGTAGGTGCCCAGGATCAGGCCCGGCACAATGAACATGCTGAAGTGGCGCACCGGGTCGTCGCTCAGCCGCATCAGCCGCAGCGGCGGCGACCACCCCCACCAGATCGCCGGAAACACCAGGATGATGGTGGCCAGCCAGAAGTTGGGCGTGGCCAGCCCGAAGATGGCAAAGGAGCGGCCCACGTAGTCGCCCACCGTGTCCTGCCGCACCGCCGAGTAGATGCCGATCGGCACTCCGATCAGGAGCCCCACGATCACCGCCACCAGGCCCAATTCGATGGTGGTCGGCAGCCGGCCAGCGATCAGCTGGCCGACCGGCTCCGGCCGAGCCAGCGGTCTGCCCAGATCGCCGCGCAGTATGATGGCCCCCATCCAGCGGCCGTACTGCACGTGCACCGGCACGTCCAGCCCCAGCCGCCGTTCGACCTCCGCTCGGTCAAAGGCGCTGCCGCCGCCCTCCAGCATCCGGAACATGAGGAGGTCGATGACGTCGCCCGGTATGAACCGCACCGAGAGGAACACCAGAATCGTCAGCAGGAAGAAGGTGGGGATCAGGAGCAGGACACGCCGGATAATGTACGATCTCATGTCGACTCAGATGCCATGTCTCGATGTTGCTCTCTAGTCAGAATGAGAGAGCTGGAAGACGCGCGCATGGAACGCCCACGACCCCCAGCTCTCGACTCACCGGGTGACGCAACGGGAAAGCCGTTTAGCTCGTGGAGCCCGCCCGAGGGCGGGCCCCGTGTTGATTCAGTCGCTCATGGAGTCGCGCAGCGACTCCCGTTTCAATCGCCCTACGGGCGATTGATTCAGAATCCAAGCTCCCGCTTCAGGTCCTGGTCGATCCAGAGGTACTGGAAGATGCCAGCACGGTTCATGCGGCCGAGCTCGCCTTCTCCGTTGTAGCCCTTTAACCATGGTTGGGTCGCACCGAACAGGGGCGCTATGGGGCCCCTGATCACCACCAGCTGCTCGGCCAAACGCAGGTTGGCCTTCCGCGCCCACTCCTGCTGCTCCTCTATCGTGGTAGCGGCCGTCGCGTTCTCGTAGTACTCTTCGAATACGGGGTCCTGGATGTTCAAATGGTTTAGGTTTTTAGACGAGTATTGGGCAAGCGGGGCGAGGCCATCGGGATACTCGGCGGCCCATACATTCGAGAGCAGACCGAGGTAGGTGCGGTTCGTAACTAATGCGCCCAACTCCGCGCGAGTTCTTACCTGGATCTCGACGTCGATGCCGATCTGCCTGAGGTAATCCATGGCGATCTGGTAGTAGCCGAGGTCGTAGAATTCGAAGTGCTCATAGACGGTGCTGAAGCGAATGCCGTCCTCGCCCCGCGGATAGCCGGCCTCCTCCAGCAGCTTCTCGGCCGCCTCGGGGTCGAACCGATAGTACTGCTTGGTCTCCTGGGGCCACTCGTCGAACGGGACGGCGTACCCGAGCACCTTGGCGCCAGTGGGACCGTGCGGGCTTGCATCGCCCCAACCCTGCATGTAGTTCTCGGCGATGGACTCCTGGTCTATGGCCATGCTGAGGGCCCGGCGCACCCGGATGTCGTTCCAGGGCGGCTTTTGGTTGTTGAAACTGAACGCCGTTTCCGAGCGAAAGGAAAACGGGTGGAGCACCAGGTTGGGACTGGTCTTCTGCAGACTCACCGCCGCATCGACACTGGTCAGATGCGAGTTGAGAGGGAACCCCATATAGTCCGCCTGCCCCGAGCGCATCAGTGAGGTGATGGCCGCGGGGTCGTTGACGATGATGTACTCGACCTTGTCCGCGTAGGGCAACCGGTTGTCGGGGAATTTCGGGTCGTTGCGCCAGTAGTTATCGTTCTTGGTGTAGGTCCACGAGCTGCCCTCCACCACGTCGGTCAGCTGATAGGGACCCGTTCCGACCACGTTGCGCCAGTCTTGAATGTCCCCGAATTGCTCGACCACCTCGGGCGGCACTATCCACGCACCGAAGTCCAAGAGAAGGGCATTCTGGGCTCGGAGATCGGGCTTGTTCAGTTTGACTACCAGGGTGAAATCGTCGGGAGCCGTGATCGACGCGACCGACAGCTCGTCGTACAGCTCTCCGGAGCTTTCCGCGCTCTTCTCACCGCTGAGTCCCACGATCCGCTCGTAGTGGAACTTGACATCGTGCGCCGTAAGCTGGCGACCGTTCACCGGCGCCTTGTCGTGCCAGAACACGCCGTCGCGGATCTTGAACACGTAGGTGAGCGGATCCGGGTTCTCCCAGCTCTCGGCCAGCAGCCCGGTGACGACCACGTTGGGCAGGTACAGCGTGTCGAAGCCGACCACGCTCCGGTCGACTGCCCAGTCCACTCCCCCCAGTTTCTCGTTGGTCAGCGAAACCCAGAATCCGGAAGTGTAGCTGTAATAGGGATCGATGCCCTCGTTCTTGAAGTTGACGATCGGTCGGATCGTGCCGCCATACTCGGGTGCGGTCACCATCTCGCCGGTGCTCGGGTCGAGCACCATCTCCTTCTCGGCCGCGGATGCTTCCTCGCCCTCGGCGGCGGCGAACGTAACGGTAGCCACCAGCGCGAACACCAGCGCCGGCAGTATGAGTCTTGGAGTCATGACGTACTCCTCCTCGTTGTCGGGAACGGGACTGCGCCCCGGAACCCGTGGTCTTGGGCCGGAAACTCCGGCCTTCTGGAATGGTCATGGTAGTCGTCGCACCCAAAGGCGCCGCGAGCGCCGCCTCGGATGAGCGTGGTGCGATGGGTGTGGATATGAACGGGAGCCGCTACGTCGTCAGCGGCGCGGATGGCGGCAGAGCGGTGGACGTGGCTCGGTGAGCGTAGAGAACGGTCAGTTACCGAGTGCTTGGTTTTCGACGGACGGAGCAGGACGGAGCAGGACGGAGCAGGACGGAGCAGGACGGAGCGCTAGCGCTTGCAGCGAACGGGCGGCGGCGGGCTGTGTGATCGCGCTTCATCCGCGCTTGTCCTCCTCCCGGAGCCATCACTTTACCACCAGTCCGGCATCCGTCAAGTGCACGCGTTTGGCCGGGTTTGGCCGGTTGGTGGTTACCAAAGCATATTCTACGCCGCTTCCAGTCGTGACCTGGATCCGTTCAGTCTGCAACGACGGGTCATACCCTACGGCTGCAAGGGGTCCGACATTGATCATGGTTTCCAGTAGCACCGGTGTCCAGGGCGAGCTGCAGCACGATACTCCCCCGTCGGCCGAACACCTCGGCTTGAACTACGACTGCTATCCCAAGCGGTGGGTGGTGTCATTCACCCCGTCTGTACACTTGACAAATTTCCTAGACAATGCTAAAATAAATGCCACTATGTCGACCGATCATCAAACGAACGGCCCCGACAGGCTCAACCACTTTCTGCAGCGGCACGCGGTGTTCACGGTCGAAGAGCTGGACCGGTTTCTGTCCGACCGGGGGTCACGCAACACGAGTACGCGCAGTTCGCTGTTGGCCTACCACCGCAAGCAGGGTCGCATCCTCCACGTGCGGCGCGGCCTGTATGCGACCGTGCCCTGGGGCATGGACCCGGCCTCCATGACGGTCAATCCCTATCTGGTCGCGGCCAAGATGACCGAGGACGCGGTATTAGCCTACCACACGGCACTGGAATTCCACGGCAGAGCGTACTCGGTGCATTGGAGGCTGGTCTACGTGTCGGCGAACAAGTCGCTTCCCCTCACCTTCCAATCTCGTGAGTTTCAGGGCGCACCCGTGCCACCACCGCTGCTGGCGAGCGGCCAGGAAATGTTCGGTGTCACCAGCCACAATCGCTCAGGAGTGCAACTCCGAGTGACCAACCACGAACGAACCCTGGTCGATGTGCTGGACCGTCCCGACCTGACCGGTAGCTGGGAAGAGATATGGCGCTCTTTGGAGTCGGTGGAATTCTTCAGCCTGGATCAGGTCGTCGAGTATACCCGGCTGCTGGAGAATGCGACCACCGCCGCAAAGGTGGGGTTCTTCCTCGAGCAGCACCGCGAGCCGCTGATGGTGGAAGAGACGCATCTCGATGCGCTGCGTGATCTCCGCCCGCAGCAGCCCCACTATCTGGCGCGGGCCAGGCGCAAAGGGTGCCAGTGGGTCAAGGGTTGGAACCTCATGATTCCGTCCGAGATCCTGAACCGGTCCTGGGGGGAGGTGCTGTGAGATTCTCCACGGCGGAAATCCTGCCCATAGCCAGACCCGACGGGTTCGACGAGGGCACGGTCGAGAAGGTCCTCCATCTGGTGCATCTCCTGAACGTCCTGAACTCCCACCCTGCACTGAGAGGGAAGTGGGTCCTGAAGGGCGGTACCGCCTTGAACCTGTTCGTCCTGCGCCATCCGAGGCTGTCCGTGGACATCGATCTCAACTATATCGGCGCGCTGGAGCGCGAGGAGATGCGGGCGGACCGCCCCAAGATCGAGCACGCGGCCCAGACGGTGTTTTCCCGTGAAGGTTCGCCGTTCGGAGGGTGCCGAGCGAACACGCCGGCGGAACGTGGCGGTTGAGCTACCCGAGCTTCACCGGGCAGCCCGCAAACCTCGATGTGGATTTCAACTTCATGTATAGACAGCCGCTCTGGGAGATTCACCATGCCGACTCTCACCCGCTCGGGGAGTTCCAGGCCAGGGGTATTCCTGTTCTCGACCTGCACGAACTTGCGGCCGGGAAGCTCTCGGCGCTGTTCTCGCGCCGGCAGGCGAGAGACCTCTTCGACTGCCATCGCGTTCTCGATACCGACGAGCTCCAGGCCGAACGCCTCCGCATCGCCTTCGTTGTCTACGGGGGCATGAACCGCAAGGATTGGCGGACCGTCTCGGTCGACGATGTGGATTTCGACAGTGCGGAATTGGCGAGGCAACTCGGCCCCGCCCTTCGCATCCGCCAACCGCCAGAGCAGGAGGCATTGGCGGAGTACGGGGCGCGTCTTGTCGAAGAGTGCAGGAGGGCGCTTTCCATCGTGCTCCCATTCACCGACGCCGAGCGCGCATTCCTGGACCTGCTGCTGGACCGAGGGGAAGTCGACGCATCGATCTTGACGTCTGACACGACCCTGCGGGAACGCATCCAGGCCCAGCCGCTGCTCGAGTGGAAGGCGCTCAATGTGCGGCGGCACAGGGGACTTTCCTGAACTTGTACGCTTGTCGGCCAACCGACGACGTCGCGCGAAGCAAACCGCATCAAGCGCGGAGTAAACCGCACCGAAAGCAGCGCAGAATCGTCAACGCGAAGGACGCCGGGATCAGCAGCAGCATGCAGCGGATGGCTGTGGCGCCACGGGAAGGTGAGCCACGCATCGAATCGATTTGCGATCAGGTCGAACGCGCCGCATTTCAGCGGGATCGTTCCAGCTTTTGCAGGGCCCGGGTGGCGCGCTCGGCGGCGCGGGCGCCTACGCCGCCGGCCACCCCGCCGCCGCCGCGCAGGCGCGGGTCGAGCAGGTCGCGCAGCGCGTCGCCTACCATGTTCAGGCAGTACACCACCAGCGTCAGCGCCACCCCCGGCCACATCGCCAGCCGCGGCGCCATCTCCATGTACTGCCGCCCCTCCCGGCTCAGCATCGTGCCCCAGCTCGGCACGTCCGGCGGCAGCCCGAAGCCCAGGAAGCTCAAGGACGCCTCCGCGATGATCGCCCAGCCGATCGTGATCGAGTAGATGATGATGATCGGCGCCGTGATGTTCGGCCACACGTGGCGCAGCAGCGTCCGCCACGACGGGCTGCCGATCGCGTGCGCCGCCTCGAAGTAGGCGTTGCCCTTGATGCCGATCACCGCCCCCCGCACCACCCGCGAGTTGGCCACCCCGGAGGCCAGCGCCAGCATGCCGATGATCTGCGGGATGCCCTGGCCGACGATGGTCATGATGGTCAGCAGCAGCAGCAGGCCCGGAAACGACATCCAGGCGTCCACCAGGCGCTGCACCGCCAGGTCCACCTTGCCGCCCACGAACCCCGCCACCCCGCCGATCAGCAGCGACACCACCACGCTCAGGGTGGTGGCGGCGAACCCCACCCCCAGCGACACCCGCGCCCCGTACAGCAGGCGGCTGAACAGGTCGCGGCCGATGTGGTCGGTGCCCAGCGGGTAGGTGCCCGACGGCCCCTTGAGCCGGTCGATCATGGTCATTTCCATGAAGTGATACGGCGCCAGCAGGTCGGCGAAGATCGCCACCAGGCACAGCAGCAGCACGACCGCACCGCTGACCGCGCCCACCGGCCGCTCCCTGATCAGCCGGCGCAGCAGGTCGCGCACGAACGACTGCCCCTTCGCCCCCCGCTCCGGTAGCGACTTCGGCGCGGTCACCTCACCCATGGTGTCGCCTCCGTCACTCCGCGATTTCGAGGACGACCGCTGGTCAGCATTTTTGGACCCGGCACGCCGTCACCCGTAGTGGACGCGCGGGTCCAGGTAGGCGTACAGCACGTCGACCAGCAGGTTGATCACCATCACCGCGACGGCGAAGAACAGGTTGATCCCCGATATCAGCGGGTAGTCGCGGTCGAACAGGGCGTCGATCATCAGCCGCCCCAGGCCCGGGATGGCGAACATCTGCTCCATGATCACCGAGCCGCCGACGATGATAGGTACCTGCAGCCCCACCAGCGTCACCACCGGGATCAGCGCGTTCCTGATCACGTGGCGCAGGATCACCAGCCGCTCGCGCAGGCCCTTGGCCCAGGCGGTGCGAATGTAGTCCTGCCGCAGCACCTCCAGCATCATGGTGCGGGTCATGCGCATGGTGCTGGCCGCCAGGTAGGTGCCCAGGATCAGGCCCGGCACGATGAACATGCTGAAGTGGCGCACCGGGTCGTCGCTCAGCCGCATCAGGCGCAACGGCGGCGACCACCCCCACCAGATCGCCGGAAACACCAGGATGATGGTGGCCAGCCAGAAGTTGGGCGTGGCCAGTCCGAAGATGGCGAAGGAACGCCCCACGTAGTCGCCGACCGTGTCCTGCCGCACCGCCGAGTAGATGCCGATCGGCACCCCGATCAGCACCCCCACGATCACCGCCACCAAGCCCAATTCGATGGTGGTCGGCAGCCGGCCGCCGATCAACTCCCCGACCGGTTCCGGCCGCAGCAGCGGGGTGCCCAGGTCGCCGCGCAGCAGGATCGCTCCCATCCAGCGCGCGTACTGCACGTGCACCGGCACGTCCAGCCCCAGCCGCCGCTCCAGCGCCGCCCGGTCGATGGCGGTGCCACCGCCGGCCGCCTCCGCCATTCTGAACATCAGGAGGTCGACGGCGTCCCCCGGTATGAACCGCACCGACAGGAACACCAGAATCGTCAGCAGGAAGAAGGTCGGGATCAGCAGCAGGACGCGGCGGATGACGTACGCTCTCATGTCGGTGCAGACGCGGTCGTGTCTCGGCGGTCAAGCGCGAGAACCCCGCCCTCGAGCGGGGTCCTCGCTACCTCGCAGCCCGCGGATTCGCTAAGAGCCCAGCTCCCGCTTCAGATCCTGGTCCACCCACAGGTACATGAGGACGGTGGACCGTTGCATCCCGCCGACATCGCCTTCCCCGTTGTAGCCCTTGATCCACGGCTGGGTGGCGCCGAACAGGGGAGCAACCGGCCCCCTTATCATCCACAGTTGCTCGGCGATGCGCAGGTTGGCCTGCCGCGCCCACTCCTGCTGCTCCTCTACCGTGGTGGCGGCCAGCGCTTTCTCGTAGATTTCGTCGAATACCGGGTCGTTGTTGTTGTTGGGGTTCCAGCCGGCTTTCGACCAGTAAGAGTTTATCGGGGCAAGGCCACTGGGATACTCGGCAGCCCATACGTCGGTGCGCAAGCCTGGATATCCGTGGCTCATGCCCCACTCGCTATTCTGCGCGCGAGTTATTTCCTCGATCTCGACGTCGATGCCGATCTGCCGGAGGTAATCCATGGCGATCTGGTAGTAGCCGAGGTCGAAGAACTCGTAGTGCGAATAGATGGTGCTGAACCGGATGCCGTCTTCACCGCGCGGATAGCCGGCCTCGTCGAGCAGCCTCTCGGCTTCCTCGGGGTCGTACCGATAGTATTGCTGGGTCTCCTCGGGCCACTCCTCGAACGGGACGGCATACCCGAGCACCCTGGCGCCGGTGGCCCCTTGCGGGCTTGCATCGCCCCAACCCTGCTGGTAATTCTCGGCGATCGACTCGTGGTCGATGGCCAGGCTGAGGGCCTGGCGCACGCGGATGTCGCTCCAGGGCTCCTTCTGGAGGTTGAAACCGAACGCGGTCTCCGACCGGTAGGAATACGGGTGCAGCACCAGGTCGGGTTTGGTCTTCTGCAGATTGACCGCCGAGTCGACACTGGTGAGATGGGAGTTGAGTCCGAATCCAATCCAGTCCGCCTGTCCGGAGCGCATCAGTGAGGTGATGGCTGTCATGTCGTTGACGACCAGGAACTCGATGGTGTCCGCGTAGGGCAAACGGTTGTCCGGGAATTTCGGGTCGAAACCCCAATAATCGTCGATCTTGGTGTAGGTCCAGGAGCTGCCCTCCACCACGTCGGTCAGTTGAAAGGGGCCCGTTCCGGTCACGTTGCGCCAGTCCTGAATGTCTCCGAACTCATCGACCACCTCGCGGGCGACGATGTAGCCATGCTCTGCCACGAGCATGCGGCTGAACGCGGTGACACTGGGCTCCTGCAGCTTGAATACCACCGTCGAATCGTCGGTAGCGGCAACCGATTCCCACTTTATGTTGCAGATATCGAAGCCCCCCGGGCAGTCCGGGCTCGGCTCGCCGCCGTCCACCCCGAACAGGAGCCGCTGCCAACTGTAGGCGACATCGTGCGCGGTGAGCTGCCGGCCGTTCACCGGCGCCTTGTCGTGCCAGAACACGCCGTCGCGGATCTTGAACACGGCGGTGAGCGGATCCGGCCTCTCCCAGCTCTCGGCCAGTTGTCCGACGAGGGCCTCGTCGGGCAGGAACAGCGTAGTGTAGCCGACCTTGCTCCGGTCGATCGCCCAGTCGCCCACGCCGAGCTTCTCGTTGACCAGCCCGATGAAGGCTCCCGCGGAGTAGCGGAAATAGGGGTCGATCCCCTCCGGCTTGAAGTTGATGACCGCCCTGATCGTGCCGCCATACTCGGGCGCGGTCACCATCTCGCCGGTGCTCGGGTCGAGCACCATCTCCTTCTCGGCCGCGGATGCTTCCTCGCCCTCGGCGGCGGCGAACGTAACGGTAGCCACCAGCGCGAACGCCAGCGGCAACAACATGAGTCGTGGAGTCATAACGTACTCCTCCTTGTTTTCGGGACCGGGACTGCGTCCCGTTGCCCGTGCTTTTCTTGGGCCGGAAACGCCGGCCTCCTCGAATGGTCCTGGTAGTCGTCGCACCCAAGGGCGCTGCGAGCGCCGCCTCGGATGAGAGTGGTGCGATGGGTGTGGATATGAACGGGAGCCGCTACGTCGTTAGCGGCGCGGACGGCGACAGAGTGGTGGACGTGGCTCGGTGAGCGGAGCGAACGGTCAGTTACCGGGTGCTTGGTTTGTGAGCAGGACGGAGCGCTGGCGCTTGCAGCGAATGGACGGCTGCGGCGGGCTGTATAATCGCGCTTCATCCGCACTTGTCCTCCTCCCGGAGCCCATCACTTTATCACACGCTCGGCAACCGTCAAGTACGCGTTGCGTCGCCTGCGTCGCCCAGCAATTCTCGGTGAACGGCGGTTGACGGCCTGAGGCGGATGTTTGGGGCGCCCGCACGGCAAGGAGGTGACGAGAGCACGCCGGCAGAACGAGCCAGGCGGCGTAAACCGAGCGGATTCCGGGTAGAACGCGGTTCAGCGAGCCGCTGGCCAGCGAGCCGCCGCCGCGCAAGCGGTGTCGGCGAACTGCTTTGGCGTGGCCGGGCTACGAGCCGCAGCGATCCATGCGCGCAAGGAATTCGGCAGTCGTGGCGCAGTCCACGATCCACTCCCCGGTTTCGGCGAGACGATCCGCGTCCGTCACTTCAGCAAGCTCCGTCGCCAGCCGCTCCGCCGCCGCTGGGCCGAACCGCCGCTCCGCCAGGCGGCGCAACAACGCCTTCTGCCGCTCGATGCCCTGTTCGATACCCCGCTCGACGCCCTGCTGGATACCCTGCTCAATGCCCTGCTCGATACCCTGCTCCAGGATTTCCGCTCCCCAGCGGTCAATCTTTTCGGCCAACACTGCGCTTGCCTCCTCGTACTCGCGGATCGATGGCAACTCCACGCCCCACTTCCGCCCCAGGGCGCCGAGCCACAGGTCGAAGGTTCTCGTCAGCCCCGGCTCGCCAGCCTCGGCGAGCCATTCACCCAACTCCCTCACCCGCTCCGGCAGAGTGCGGGCCTGCACACTCTGCTCCACTTCCGCCACCCACCGTAGCAGGTTCGTCCGTGGCAGATCATCCCCTCTCACCGCCACCAGATCAAGCACCTCGTACCTCAGCCCGAGATGCGCGGCGCCGTCCTCCTCCGTCCTCGCCACCAGCCCGGCGAACGTCACCGGCGCGTCCCACCGTCTATCACCATTGTACACGACCACGTGCAACACCGGGTCCGCCGTGTCGCTCTTGCTCCACTTGCGGGGCGGTAGCGCCTCGCGTGAGGTGCGTGAGGTGATGGTTGTCGTGGCGTTGACGACGGCGTACGCGACCGTATCCGCGCAGACAGGGCAGCCGACTGTCGGAAAACACATTCGTGAGCCAAATGTCCGGCAGGCCGGGTTCAGCGGGATCGTTCCAGCTTTCGCAGGGCCTTGGTGGCGCGCTCAGCGGCGCGGGCGCCGACCCCGCCGGCCACCCCGCCGCCGCCGCGCAGGCTCGGCCACACGTGGCGCAGCAGCGTCCGCCACGACGGGCTGCCGATCGCATGCGCCGCCTCGAAGTAGGCGTTGCCCTTGATGCCGATCACCGCCCCGCGCACCACCCGCGAGTTGGCCACCCGAAGGCCAGCGCCAGCTTGACCGGTAGTTATACCCTGGTCATACTCGCAGACATGAAGACGGCGGTGTCGCTGCCGGAAGACCTGTTCAGAAAGGCAGACAAGGTAGCCGGAGAATTGGGGATTCCGCGTAGTCGGCTGTTCGCCATCGCGCTCGAGCAGTTCCTCGTCAACCACCGCCAGCAGGCGGTGACCGAACGCCTCAACGGCGTGTACGGCGATCTACCGGCCCGGCAGTCGCAGGACGCCGTGGACGCGGGGCTGGAGAGTCTCCGAAACCTGACTCGCGATGACTCGTGGTGAGATCTGGTGGGCGGATCTGGGCGTCCCTTTCGGCAGCGAACCGGGCTTTCGGCGTCCGCTCCTGATCGTTCAGGCCGACAGTTTCAATCGCAGCCGAATCGGTTCCGTGCTGTGCGTGCCGTTCACCACCAATCCGAGGCTGGCTGACGCGCCCGGCAACGTGTACCTGGACGCGGCCGAGTCGCTGTTGCCCAGAGACTCGGTGGTCGTCGTGTCCCAATTGACCTGCATCGATCGCGCGCGACTGGTGGAACAGACGGGAACACTGGGGCCACGGAACCTCGCCGAGGTGGAGGCTGGGCTCCGGCTCGTGCTCGCGCTGTAAAGACCTGCGGCGGCGGTCAACTCACGATGCTGGTCCGTCTCCGTGCGATGCTTGCAACGCTCTCAATCGCGTCAGAATGTCCGGCGCTTCCTTCAACTCGCACAGCGGTTGCAACTCGGCTTCAACCAAGGCCCAGTCGAGCCGGCGGCCCATGCGTAGCACTATGCCTTCAATATCCGCCCAGTCACGCGAGCGATCAGCAAATGCTTTGAGCGTCATCAGATCTTCCGCCGAGCAGGTGTTCAGACAGGCCGCCGGCAGGATGTCATTCGCCAGGCGAAAGAGGTCGCGCATCCCGGATTCTGGCAAACATCGCCTGCTGCTGCACCAGCCCGGAGGTGGTGCGCACCGGACCCGCGAGCGTCGCTTCGAACGCACCATCAAGTGCATCGATGTGGTCGGCCACCTCGACATCGCGGAGTTCGGACCGTCTCAGCGCCGCCAGCCTGGCACCGGCGACACGCCACCGTTCGACGAACCCGCGCATTTCGCCGTCAAGATCGCCCGCCATGAGAGGCAGTGTACGGGTTCCGATCAGGTCCGACAACCACACGATCTCGTCGATATAGGGCAGGCGATTGTCCGGGTACTTCTCGTCGAACGCCCAGTAGTTGGGGTTCTTGGTGTAGCTCAGGGAGCTGCCCTCGACCCAGTCGACCAGCTCATAGGGGCCGGTGCCAACCAGGTTGCGCCAATCCAAGAGGTCGCCGTGCTCTTCGATGACCTCTGGCGGCATGATGTTACTGGTGTAATGGTAGAGGATCGTCCGCTCCGCGGCGAAATTGGGCTCCTTTAGCCGAAAGACGACCGTATGGTCGTCGGTGGCCGTTACCGATTCGATGCCGATGTCGTCGAGCTGCATAGCGTACTCCTCCTCGTTCTTGGGAGCGGGACTGGGTCCCGGTACCCGTGGTCTTGGGCCGGAACTCCGGCCTTCTCGAATGGTCCTGGTAGTCGTTGCACCCAAGGGCGCCGCGAGCGCCGCATCGGATGAGCGTGGTGCGATGGGTGTGGATATGAACGGGAGCGGATAGGTCGTCAGCGGCGCAGATGACGGCAGAGTGGTGGATGCGGCTCGGTGAGCGGAAAGAGCGGTCAGTTTCCGAGTGCTTGGTTTGTTGACGGAGCAGGACGGAGCACTGGCGCTTGCAGCGAACGGACGGCCGCGGCGGGCTGTGTGATCGCGCTTCATCCGCGGTTGTGCTCCTCCCGGAGCCATCACTCTACCACACGCCCGGCATCCGTCAAGCTCACGTTTGGCGGGTTGCCGTCCTCGTAGCCGGCCGCGGTGTCCACGAAGTTCATTCGGCGTCCAGCGCGGGCCTCGCGGTAGCAATAAACTGCCTCCCGTCCGCCGCGGCGCCGCGGACGAGCACTGCCTGGTCTCCAGCACGGCCGCGGCTTCGTCCACACCGCCACCGCTTCAGATGGTGGTGACGAGGGCCGCGTCCCGGATGCGGCGGTCGTTGGTGAGCAGGGCGGCGCCGTGTACGTGCGCGCTCGCCACGATGATCCGGTCGGCCGGATCCCGATGAAACGAGTCAGGCAGCGCCGCCACCTCGGCGCGCCGATTCGTGTCCGCGAGGGTGGTCCTACTGATCAGAATCGCCGCCACGCTCCCGGCGCAGCAAAGCCTCCAACTCAGCCACTCGCGCTTCCGCGGCTGCGCGGGCCGCCGCTTCCTGCGCCAAGCACGTCTCCGCCGCTTGCCGCGCCTGGCTCTCGCGCCGCCGCGCCTCGTCGGTTTCCGCAAGGTTCGGCAGGTCCTGCCCGGTCTCCGGATCGTGGAACCGCAGCCCGCGCTCCGTCAGCCGCAGCTCCAGCCCCAGTACCCCGCTCGCCAGCGCCAGCGTGCCATCCGCCAGCTCCCTCCCGGGCAGCCGCCGATACTTTCCCGCGCTCAACTCCAGCCCCTGCAACGGCGGCTCCAGGTAGTCGCGCGTCGGGTCGTATTGCCAGTACTCCCGCACGCCCAGCGATCGGTACAACTCGCGCTTGCGTCCCTGGTCTTCGCGGTACGTCGTGCGCGAGGTGATCTCCAGCACGAAGTCCGGCCCCTTGGGCTCCTCCCACAGGCGGTAGATGGAACGGTCGTCGCTGGACGCCCCCAGCACCACGAACACGTCCGGAGCCACCACCGCCCGCGGATTGCCCTCCTGGTAGTACAGCAGCAGGTTACCGGAAACGTACACGTCCCGGCGGCTGCGAAAGTGGTGCCGCAGCCGCTCCACGGCGTAGGTCACCGGGGTGCGTTGGAAGTCGCTTTCCGCCATCGGCTTGCCGTCGGATGAGGGGTAGTGAGCCTTGGCGGGAGCGACCGGCGGGCTGGCCATGGGCTATCCTCCATTCCCCCACAGCATACCACGACTCAGCATCGAGCGCCCGCGGCGCGGGCCTGCACGGTGCAGAAGACGCGTTGCGGGGTGACGTTGTGACGTTGAACAGCGGGTCCGGCTGCTCGTTGGCGCGCAGCTCGCGCCGGGCGATGGGCAGTCCGGCTCCGCACCTCTGCACCAGGTTGAGGACTCTCATCGCCTCCGCCAGCAGCGGGTTGCGGTACGCAACGAAGCCCGGTCGTCGTACCAGTACACGTGAATCGGACTGTTCGTACCCTCGCAGCTGCGGTGCATCACCGCGTTGCGCTGCCGCCGGTCAGGCGAGGATCTCTGCGGGAGTTGCGACCCGGCCCGCGAATCGGTCGACGAAGTGGTCGCGGTCCCAGGTTACGAGCGTCTTCGCGAATGCCACGTGGTTACGGGCGGTCAACAGGAACTGGCCGTCACCGAGAGACATTCGCCGCTCAAGAAGCGCGAACAGCTCTCCGACGCCCATCTTCGGGACCGCCGCGTCGAACTCCGCCGTCGGCAGGACGTCGACACCAAAACGGTCCGCAAACTGCTCCCACAACGTGCTCAGTTGTCTCTGATTGAGTTTGAACGAAAGAATGCCGCACAACTCAAGCAGGTTGATCGTGGTCGTGATCCCCGATCGTTCCCGCTTGATCGCATCGAGGAAGCGGCGGTTGACGCCGAAGTGCCGATCCCGCGGGTAGCGCAGGTCGATCACGAACACGTTGGTGTCGATCAGGTACGGTCCCTGATCCATGCCGTGGCCTGCGACCAGTCCGGAAACGCCGGCTCGGACTGTGCGAGAGCCGCTTCGACCTCCGCCCAGCGTTCGTCGGCCGACTGTGATGAAACCTCCCCCTGGTCGTCGGTGCATGGTGTCACCACGCCGATTCGCTTGCCGCGGTAAGTAAGCACGAAGGGCTCTCCGGCGCGCAATCGCTTGATGAAGTCTCCGGTGTGCTGCTTCAACGCCTTTGCCGTGATCACTCCCATCCGAAAAATGTACACCTCCAAGTGTGAAGTGTCTACTCTGCGGCGGCAGCCCGCGCCTGCACGGTGGTCTACCGTGTGCAGGACACTGTCGCCGTAGTCGGCAGAGACCCTCTGGCACCTCTGCCCAGCGCGCATCACGACAGCTCGTCGCGAGGGGCAGTTGATGAGCACCGTCTTGCCGGTGCCGCGCGGACCGGTCAGCACGACGTCATGCGGCGGCGACGTGCGGTGCCAACCCGGTGCGTCGGCCGCGCGACGGGCGCGCGCGAACTCCGATAGACTGACGGCGCATGCAGAGTCGGGCCACACCGCCAGCCGACGTGTTCAACCTCGGCGTGCTCGGTGTCGCGCAGGCGCTGGGGCTGTCGGCCATGTCGATGATGATCTTCATCGGCGGCATAGTCGGGCGCGGTCTGGCCCCGCGGCCGGCGCTGGCGACGCTGCCCCTGGCGCTCGTCATCATCGGCCTTGCCGCCACTACCATTCCGGCAGCACTGCTGGCGCGCCGGCTCGGCCGGCGGCGCGCGTTCATTATCGGGGCGCTGCTGGCAACCGCGGCGGCACTGGTGCTCGCGCTCGCGGTCAGCCGCGGCAGCTTCGCGCTGTTCTGCGGAGCGGCCGTGGTGCTCGGTATGAACGGCGCGTTCGTGCAGCAGTACCGCTTCGCCGCCGCCGAGAGCGCAACGCCCGAATATGCCGGACGCGCCGTTGCCTACGTGCTGGTCGGCGGCATGATGGGCGGCGTGCTCGGGCCCGAGGTGGCCAGGCGGAGCCGCCATCTGCTGGAGGCCGAATTTGCCGGCGGTTTTCTGGTGCTTGCCGCTCTGCTGGCGCTGTTGGCGCTGGTGGTCAGCCGCCTGCGGGACAACGGCGCTCGCTTCGCCGCGCCGCCGCCCCATCGCACGCCGGTCGCCGGGGCGCCGCCCGAGGTGCGGTCCGCGGCCGCCTCCCGCCTGTTGGCGCCCGGCTTCGGCGTGGCGATCCTGGCGGCGGCGGTCGCATACGCGGTCATGTCGTCGATCATGACCGCCACGCCGCTGCACCTGAACGCTGCCGGCCTGCCCCTCGATCGAACCGCCATCATCATCCAGAGCCACGTCATCGCGATGTACCTGCCGTCGCTCGCCAGCGGCTACATCATGGACCGCCTGGGCGTCGCTCGCGTGCTCCTGGTGGGGGTGGCCGGCATGACCGCATCGGTCGTGGTGGGGGTATACGCGGCGAGCCTCCCGGCGTTCTGGGCCGCACTGGTCCTGCTCGGTCTCGGGTGGAACATGCTGTTTCTCGGCGGCACCGTGCTGTTGGCGCGAACGGCCGCCGGGGCCGAACGCTTTCGCCTGCAGGCGATCAACGACTTCGGCGTGTTCGGCGCGCAGGCGCTTGCCTCCCTGTCGGCCGGGTCCGCGCTGGTTCTCGTGGGGTGGGACGCCCTCAACCTCGCGGCGCTGCCGCTGCTGGCCTGGGTAGCGATCACCGTCCTGGTACGGCGCACCGCCCTCTCGGGCACCGCCCAGCGGCCGTGAGGATACGGCGCGGCAGAGACGCAACAGCGCAGCTCGAGCGGTATCTGGCGGACGAACGGCTGGCGCGGCAGTTCCCCGGCGTGCGCTTCATAGGCCTGATCGTGGTCTTCCACGGCTGGGAGATGGTGTTCTGCGACGCCGTGCGTCCGGGATAAAGCGGCGGCGGCAGGCTGGGTCCATCTCGGCACGCACACCCACATCGCCCTGATAGTCGACGATGTCCAAGCCGAGTACGACCGCCTGAAGGCGCTCGGGGTACCGTTTCACGCTCCGCCGCGGGAGGATTTTCGTGCCGTGTACGGGCGGGATCCGGATGGCAATGTGTTCGAGTTAATGGAAGTCGAGCCCGACAGCAAGATCGCGCTGGACGTCTAGCGCCGATCGCTCGCGGTCGTCGACCGATGGCGTGCCTGACCACGACCACCCGATGCGGCGTGGTCGAGCACATGGGCCATCAGTGAGGGTATACCAGGCTCGTAGCGGACCGGCGGAAGCTGGCCGGGCGGACGCCAGACGAAGCCCAGCCGCTGCAGGGCGTTCAGGGCCGCGTGCACCTGCCCTGGCTCCGCGTGCGCCGCGAGGCCGGCAGCGACCGCTGACTTCAGCTCCTCGTAGGTCAGCGTCGGCATGGATTGGAAGCGCGCGGCCACGCGCTCGGCAACGGCCAGCCATCCCGATTGGTCCAACTCCAGGTACCGATCCTCGTAGTAGTCGGTGACCCGGGCAACCACGTCGGGCCGCGCCGCAGCCGCGTGGGCCGCGGTCAGCCGGGTCGCGCCGGTGGCCAGAAGCCGCTTCCACAGGGCCTCGCCCCAGAGTTGGATGAAGTACGGATAGCGCTGACTGTTTGCGACGACCGTGGTGAGGGCGTCGGCGTCGATGCCGTCGCCGTGGGCAGCCAGCGGCTCGACCAGGGCGGCACGGGCGGCCGCGTCGCTCAGAAGGCCGATGCCCAGACGCCCCTCTCCCAATCGGCTCCAGAAGGACACGTCCATGGCGCCGAGATGCGCCGCCAAACCCGGCGTGCCGGCGAGCACCAGCAGAAACGGCGCGTCGGCGCGCACCTGTTGGCTCGCGTTGAGCAGCATTCTGCCCACCTCCAGGTCGAGCGTGTGCGCCTCGTCAAGTAGTGCCGCCAGCGGCTTCCTGCGGCACCGCCCGGTCAACTCCGCCGGCAGGTTGCGCACGCCCCCGGTCGGCGACGCCCACTCGACCGAGCCGACCGCCGCCACGCCCAGTTTCCGGGGCAGCAGCCTCGCTATCCCGGCCGGCGGTGTGAGCACTTCGATCAGGGCGTCGCGCGTCGGGATGTCGGACGGGGTCAATTTTACCACGTCCACGTCCGGTTCGTGGTCGCGGCAGGTGCGCTCAAACCAGTTGATGAGCACCGTCTTGCCGGTGCCGCGCGGACCGGTCAGCACGACGTCATGCGGCGGCGACGTGCCCCCGAGCAGGTCCGCCAGGCACTGGGTCAACACTCCCTGCTCGCGCTCACGCCCGGTCAGGGCCGGCGGCGTTGCTCCCGTGCCGGGAGTGAACAGGCGTTGCTGCTGCGGTGTCGGGCTCACGTCAATGAAGTATAGCTCACCTCCCGGGCTGGCGCTCGGCACGGACATGGTAGCGGTACTGCCGCTCCTCCAGTGTCACAAGGTCGGGTTGGATTCATCAGCATTTGTTTTGGACAGCGATTCCATACCGATCAAGCACCTCGTTGGCTGCGCGCTCCCCGCTTGGAGGTTCCGTAGCGGCCGCCGCCGCCCCGCAGCCGCGGGTCGAGCAGGTCGCGCACGGCGTCGCCGAACATGTTGATGCCGTACACGACAATGGTCAGGCACAGGCCGGGCCAGATCGCCAGCCGCGGCGCTATCGTCATGTACTGGCGTCCCTCGCGGCTGAGCATGCCGCCCCAGCTGGGCACATCAGGCGGCAGACCGAAGCCGAGGAAGCTCAGCGAGGCCTCGGACACGATGGTGGCGCCGACGGTGATCGAGAAGATGATGATGATGGGCGGCATGACGTTCGGCAGCACGTGTCGCCACAGGATCTGCGCGGCGGAGCTGCCAACTGCTCGCGCTGCCTGGAAGTAGTCGTTCTCCTTGATGGCGATGACGGCACCGCGCACCACCCGGGAATTGCTGATGCCCGAGGATATGCCAAGAACCAGAATGATCTGCAGCAGGCCGCGGCCGGCCAGCGACATGACCGTCAGCAACACCAGCAGACCCGGCATCGACATCCACGCGTCGACGAAGCGCTGCACCACCAGATCGGGTTTTCCGCCGAGAAACCCGGCGACCCCGCCGATAAGCGCTGCGACCACCACATGCAAGGTGGTCGCCGCCAGCCCGACGAACAGCGACAGGCGCGCCCCGTGGATCAGGCGGCTCAGGAAGTCGCGGCCGAGCTGGTCGGTGCCGAGCGGATGCAGGCGCGATGGCTCGGCCAGGCGATCGTCCAGGTTCATCTCGCCGAAGCGAAACGGCGCCAGAACATCGGCAAAGACACTCACCAGGATCAACACCAGGATGATGGCGGCCCCGACGGTACCCAGCGGATGCTCCCTGAACAGTCTCTTCAGCAGCATGCTCGCTACCGGTAGCGCACGCGCGGGTCGAGGAACGCGTAGAGCAGATCGACCACCAGGTTGATGACCACCACGCCGGCGGCAAAGACCAGGTTTACGCCCGAGACCATCGGGTAATCTCGTTTGACGAGCGCATCCAACAAGAGACGCCCGATCCCCGGCAGGTTGAAGATGTTCTCCATTATTACCGATCCGCCGATCAGGACAGGGAGCTGCAGACCGGTGAGGGTGATGACGGGAATGAGGGCATTCTTGATGGCGTGCCTGACCACCACCACTCGTTCCCGCAGGCCCTTGGACCAAGCCGTTCGTACGTAGTCCTGCCTGAGCACCTCCAGCATCATGGTGCGGGTCATCCGCATGGTCGCGGCGGCGAAATAGGTCCCCAGAATCAGACTGGGCACGATGAACACGCCGAGATTGCCGAGCAGGTCATCGGAGAGGGCAATCATCCGAATCGGCGGGGTCCAGTTCCACCAGATCGCCGGAAAGACAATAACCAGCAGACCCAGCCAGAAGTTGGGCGTCGCCAATCCGACGATGGCCAGGGAACGCCCGGCGTAGTCGGCGAGCGTGTTACGGCGGATCGCCGAGTAGATGCCCACCGGCAGCGCGATGACGAGCCCGACGGCGATTGCCAGAAGGCCCAGCTCGAGGGTGACCGGCAACCTGCGGAGAATCTGCTCCTCTATCGTGATGGCGCTGCCAAGCAGCGACTTCCCGAGGGTGCCGTGCAGCACGATGTCGCCGATCCAGCGCGCGTACTGCACGTGCGCCGGCACGTCGAGGCCGAGAGCACGCTCGAGCGCCGCGCGAGACTCCATACCACCCTGATAACCGCTGGTCGTAAGCATCGCGTCGATAACATCGCCGGGGATGAAACGGATGAGCAGGAACACCAGGATGCTGACCAACAACAACGTCGGGATCATCAGCAGCAGCCGTCTAATGATGTAGGCTCTCACGAATAGTAACGCTGGAGGGGTGGCCGTTGGCACGGCGGCTCTGTCACCGCAATCCCAACGCCGTGGACTCCGCCTTTAGCGGGGTCCATTGGAACCGCCTGGGCGGTTTCCTAAGCCGTTGGCTCAGCAGCCGCGCGGAGCGCTGCTGCAATGGAAACCGCCCCCGGCGGCTCCTCAGAACCCCATCGATTTCTTCAGATCGAGGTCGAGCCAGAGACGCGTCACGACGCCTGCGCGCATAGTATGTCCCAACGTAAACTCGCCGTTGAAACCCTTGACCCAGGGCTGATTCACATTGAAATTCGGTCCCTTGCCAGCCCACACGTAGTAATGGTCCCGTAACATAAGCAGGAGCGCCTCCTGCGAAGCCTTCTGCTGCTCCTCGACGGTAGACGCGTTTTGGGCGACCTGAATCAGAGCATCATACTCTGCGTTCGACACGCCTGCGGGGTTCCATCCCGAAGTCGAGACGCTGTGCGCCAACGGAGCAAGAATACCCCACGGATTTCCCTGTGGAGCGGCGGTCATGCTTTGGTAATCATGATTCTGTATCCCATCAGCCCAGTCAGCCGTAGTCATGATCTGGAGGTCGACGTCGACGCCAATCTCCAAGAGCTGCTCCGCCAAGATCTCGAACTTGTTTATGTCGTAGACATCTCTAAACTCGATGTTGGTCTTGAACCTGATACCATCGGCACCGCGCGGGTAGCCGGCGTCGTCGAGGAGCTTCTCTGCCTCGGCCGGGTTGTACCGGTAGAACTTCTTGATCTCCTCTGGCCACTCGTCGAACGGGGGTGAATACCCGACGATGTCGATCGCTGTGTAGGCCTCAGGCGTCGTTCTTCCCGTGCCCTGCCAGTAGGAATCGTTGATCGCTTCCACATCGAGTGCCATCTGGATCGCGTGGCGCACTCTGATGTCGTTGGTCGGCTCCACGGCGAGATTCATCGCAAGACCTATCCCGCTCTCGTAATACTGGGAGACCTGGATGTCGGGATTGGTCCGCCTGAGATCCTCGAGTACGTCGAGACTGGCTATGTGCGACAGCGTAACCGAACCCAGGTAGTCGATCTGGCCCGAGCGGAATGCTGCCAGCCGCGTCGACTCATCGGGCATGACCAACCACACGATCTCGTCGATATAGGGCAGGCGGTTGTCCGGGTACTTCTCGTCGAACGCCCAGTAGTTGGGGTTCTTGGTGTAGCTCAGGGAGCTTCCCTCGACCCAGTCGACCAGCTCATAGGGTCCGGTGCCGACCAGGTTGCGCCAATCCAGAAGGTCGCCGTGCTCTTCGATGACCTCTGGCGGCATGATGTAACTGCTGTACTGATAGATGATCGTCCGCTCCGCGGCGAGATTGGGCGATTTCAGCTTAAAGACGACCGTGCGGTCGTCGTTAGCTGTTACCGACTCGATGCCTACGTCGTCGAGCTGCGACCACTGCGCCACGAAGGGGTTGACTTCGGTGTAACCACTGCCCAGGCCCAGATAGCGGTGCCAGTTGTATTCCACATCCTTGGCGGTGAGCTCGCGACCGTTCATCGGTGCCTTGTCATGCCAGTGCACGCCGTCGCGGATGCGGACCGTGTAGGTCACCGGGTCGGTCTGTTCCCAGCTTTCGGCCAACTGACCGGTGACGGCGAAGTCAGGGACCCACTGGCTATCGAAACTGAATCTCTGCCTGTCTATCGCCCAGTCGGCGAAGCCCAGCTTCTCGTTCGTGAACCCAAATATAAACTGACCCGGGTGCCCTTGCCCGGGATCGGCGTTGGGCGGCTCGTGGGCCGAGCCGAGGGTGATGGTGCCGCCATACTCGGGCGCGGTTACTATCTTGCCGGTGGCCGGGTCGCGGACCATCTCCTTCTCGGTGGCGGCGGCGGTGTCATCTTCGCCGGCGGGGCTGGCGAACGTAACGGTAGCCACCAGCGCGAACGCCAGTGGCAGCAACGTGAGTCTTGGAGTCATAACGGAACTCCTCCTCGTTTTCGGGACGGGAGTGCTTCCCGTTGCCCGTGGTTTTGGGCCGGACACTCCGGCCCTCTCGAATGGTCCTTGTAGTCGCGTCGCGGGATAGTGGGAGCCGCTACCTCACCAGCGGCGCAGATGGCGGCAGAGCGGTGGATGCGGATTGGTGAGCGGAAAGAGCGGTCAGTTACCGAGTGCTTGGTTTGTAGCGGAGCAGGACGGAGCAGGACGGAGCGCTGGCGTCTGCAGCGAACGGAACGGCTGCGGAGGGCCGTGTGATCGCGCATCATCCTCGCTTGTCCTCCTCCCGGAGCCATCACTCTACCACACCGCCGGCATCCGTCAAGTACGCGTTTTGCGCACGATACTCTCCCGCCGGCCGAACACCTCGACTTGAACTACGACAAGCCCCCGGAGCGGTCATCTCTTGTCGGCCGCGCGCGCCTGCACGGTGCAGAAGACGCGCTGCGGCGTAACGTTGAACAGCGGGTCCGCAGCAACAGGAGCCCGGGAATCGACATCCGCGCGTCGACGAAGCGCTTCTTCCTGGCCTCGCTGTGGTGAGACGATTTGGCATCGTGAGGATACGCCGTGGTATCTCGGGCTACGCGCGCATGCCGCACACCAGCCTGCCGGGCAGCGAGCAGGAACGTCTCGCCCCCCAAGTGCGGGTCATGCGAGTATCTCTTCGGGCGTTGCCACCCGGCCCGCGAATCGGTCGAGGAAGTGGTCACGGTCCCAGGTCACGAGCGTGGTCACGAATGCCGCGTGGTTGCGGGCGGTCAACAGGAATTGGCCGTCGCCGAGAGACATCCGCTGCTGCAGAAGCGCGAACAGTTCCCCTACGCCCATCTTCGGGACCGGTGCGTCGAACTCCGCCGTCGGCAGGACCTCGACACCGAAGCGGTCGGGAAACTGCTCCCACAACGTGATCAGTTGTCTCTGATTGAGGTTGAACGAAAGAATGCCGCACAACTCAAGCAGGTTGATCGTGGTCGTGATCCCCGATCGTTCCCGCTTGATCGCATCGAGGAAGCGGCGGTTGACGCCGAAGTGCCGATCCCGCGGGTAGCGCAGGTCGATCACGAACACGTTGGTGTCGATCAGGTACGGTCCCTGATCCATGCCGTGGCCTGCGACCAGTCCGGAAACGCCGGTTCGGACTGTGCGAGCGCCGCTTCCACCTCCGCCCAACGTTCGTCGGCCGACTCCGATGAACCCTCCTCCTAGTCGTCAGTGCACGGTGTCACTACGCCGATCCGCTTGCCGCGGTAGGTAAGCACAAACGGCTCTCCGGCACGCAATCGCTTGATGAAATCTCCGGTGTGCTGTTTCAACGCCTTCGCCGTGATCACTCCCATCCGCCAAATGTATATCACCCTATGCGAAGTGTCTACTCCGCGACCCCGTGCGTCGGCGAACTCCGCAGCAAGCTGTCCGCAAACGAGGTAAGGCGTGGCTCCCCCCAACGCGGCCAACCGTCCGAGCCGCCCGGAAGTCATCGTTCTCAGCCGGGCTGTTCGCTGTGTCGGGCTACGTGCGCATGCCGCGCACCAGCTTGCCGGGCAGTGCGCCGGTGGGGTGGCCGTCGCGCCAAGTCACCCGGCCTGCCACCACCGTGCAGCGGTAGCCGCGCGCGCCCTGCATCAGGCGGGCGCCGCCGGCGGGCAGGTCGTGCTCGACGCGGGGCGGCTCGAAATCGAGCTGCCGCCAGTCGATCACGTTCAGGTCGCCCTTCAACCCGACTTCGATGCGGCCGCGGTCGCGCAATCCGGCGGCATCGGCGGGGTCCGAGGTCAGGCGGCGGATCAGCTCCGCCGGCGGCCAGCGGCCGCGCTGCCGGCCCCAGTAGGTGAGCAGCCAGGTCGGGTAGCCGGCGTCCAGAATGAAGCCGACGTGCGCGCCGCCGTCGCCCAGCCCCATGATGCTGAGCCGGTCCTCCAGCAGCTCTTCGCACGCGGCCAGCCCGGGCGCCGCGTAGTTCCTGATCGGGGTGTACAGAAAGTCGCGGCCCTCGTTCGCCAGCAGCAGGTCGTAGGCGACATCCGGCGCCGGCCGGGACGTGCGCGCGGCAATGGCAGCCACCGAGTCGTGCGCCTCGGGGGTGTAGTTGGGCGGCGTGCCGAACCGGTACATGCGCTCGTAGGAGAGCAGCCGCAGCAGCGGGAAGGTGCTGTCCCTGGCCGGGTCCTCCGCCAGGATGGCGGCGCGCACCGCCGGGTCGCGCAGCCTGGCCACCTTGGCGGGCAGCGGCAGGTCGGCCAGCGCCCGGTACGTGGGGCAGCCGGAGAACGGCGTCTGGCTGGCCTGCAGGCCGAGCAGCACGCCGATCGCGCGCGGCGCCACCACCGGGCGGATCGGCACCCCGCGCGCCGCCGCCTGCCGGTTGAAGGCGAGGATCGCGCGGTAGTCGTCCGGCTGTTCGTGGTACTGGGTGAGCGAGTAGAGCACCGGCCGGGCGCTGCGTTCGGCGATCCGGCTCAGCATCGCGAACTCCTCGGCCGGGTTAGGCTGGATCCACTCGGTGACCACTTCCAGCAGCCCACGGCCGCCGTCACGCACCCCCTGAGCCAGTCCCTGCAGCTCATCCTCGTAGGCGCGCAGGGTGGGTATGAACTCGCCGTTCAGGCTGCGGTGGCTGGTGGTGCGGCTGGTCGACACCCCGAACGCACCGGCGCGCACGGCGGCGGCGGTAATCTCCCGCATCCGGGCGATGTCGTCCGCGGTGGCCGGCTCCAGCGCCAGGGCGCGCGCACCCATCACGTACACCCGCACCGCCGCGTGCGGCAGCAGCGCGCACACGTCGACGTCGCGCGCCTTGCGCTCCAGCGCGTCGAGGTAGCCGCCGAAGCTCTCCCATTGCCACTCCAGCCCCTCGTGCATCACCGCGCCGGGGATGTCCTCGACGCCCTCCATCAGCTCCACCAGCTTGTCCCGGTCGGCGGGGCGGCACGGCGCAAAGCCGACGCCGCAGTTGCCCATGACCACGGTGGTAACGCCGTGCAGGGCAGAGGGTGCCAGGTGGCTGTCCCAGCACGCCTGGGCGTCGTAGTGGGTGTGGATGTCCACGAACCCGGGCGTCACCAGCATCCCGCCGGCGTCGATCTCCTCCACCGCCGCGCCGAGCCCGCTTCCGACCGCGGCGATGCGCCCGTCATGCACCGCCACGTCGGCGGCGAACGGCTCGGCGCCGGTGCCGTCCACCACGGTCCCGCCGCGCACGACCAGGTCATATTGCGGGGCCATCGCGGCCTCCTACGTTCGGTAGACCTTGCGTTTCTGTTCCTTGCTGCCGCTCCACTTTGCTTCCCAGGAGTCCGGCTTGTGCACGTCCTCGAACGGATACACGTCGACGACCGGTGTGTAGGCGCGCGGGTTCTGGGTGACGGCATGCACAATCGCTTCCGCGATATCTTCCGGCTGCATCAGCTTCTCGGGATAGACATCATGATTGTCATGCTGCATCTGGGTGTCGACGTTGCCCGGCCGAATCAGCACCGCGCGCACGCCGTGCGGACGGCCCTCCTCCTGCGTGATCCCGGTGAGCCCTGCCACGCCCCACTTCGCCGAGCCGTACGCCGCCATCTTGTACGGATGGTACTTGCCGGCAAGGGAGGAGACGTTGACGATGTGGCCGCTGCCCTGCGCGCACAGGTGCATGAACACCGCCTGCGTGCACAGGAAGACCGCCTTGAGGTTGACGTTGATATGGACGTCCCAGTCCGCCTCGCTGATGTCGGGAATGGCCTTGTGGTCGGCGAATCCGGCGTTGTTGACGAGAATGTCCACGCGGCCGAACCGGTCCAGGGCCTGCCGAACCATGGCGTCCACGTCGGACTTGCTGGTCACGTCGGTCCGTACCGGGAGCGCTTCCCGGCCGGCACTGCCAATCTCCCCGGCCAGCGCTTCGATCTCCGCGCCGGTGCGCGCCGCGAGCACCACATCCGCCCCCTCGCGAGCAAGGGCAAGGGCGGTGGCTCTCCCGATGCCCCGTCCCGCGCCGGTCACGATCGCAACTTTCCCTTCCAGTCTCACGGCAACCTCCTCCGCTCCGGCAGGCTCACGCCGGCCACGTCAGCCTGTTCGGCGACGGTAGATCATCCCTGCCGGCGGCCATCGGATCAAGCACCTCGTTGGCTGCGCGCTCCCCGCTTGGAGGTTCCGTAGCGGCCGCCGCCGCCGCGCAGGCGGGGGTCGAGCAGGTCGCGCACGGCGTCGCCGAACATGTTGATGCCGTACACCACAATGGTCAGGCACAGGCCGGGCCAGATCGCCAGCCGCGGGGCGATCGTCATGTACTGGCGTCCCTCGCGGCTGAGCATGCCGCCCCAGCTCGGCACTTCCGGCGGCAGACCGAAGCCGAGGAAGCTCAAGCTCGCCTCGGCCACGATGATGGCGCCGATCGTGATCGAGAAGACGATGATGATCGGCGGCATGACGTTGGGCAGCACGTGCCGGAGCAGGGTGTGCGCGAGCGGGCTGCCCACTGCCCGCGCCGCCCGGAAGTAGTCGTTCTCCTTGATGGCGATCACCGCACCGCGCACCACCCGGGAATTGGTGACGCCGGAGGAGATGCCGAGCACGAGAATGATCTGCAGCAGACCGCGGCCGGCCAGCGACATGATGGTCAGCAGCAACAGGAGTCCGGGAATCGACATCCACGCGTCGACGAAGCGCTGCACCACGAGGTCGAACTTGCCGCCGACGAAACCGGCGGTGCCGCCGATCAGCGCCGCCACCAGCACGTGAAAGGTAGTCGCCGTCAGCCCGACGAACAGCGAGATGCGCGCCGTGGATCAGGCGGCTCAGGAAGTCGCGGCCGAGATGTTCGGTGCCGAGCGGATGCTGGCCCGATAGCTCGGCGAGGCGGTTGTCCAGGTTGATCTCGGCGAAACGAAACGGCGCCAGCGAGTCGGCAAAGATGCTCACCAGAATCAACACCAGCAGGATCAGGGCGCCGAAGGTACCCAGCGGGTGCTCTCTGACCAGTCTCATGGGCCGCATGGCTTACCCATCACACTTAGGCGTAGCGCACGCGCGGGTCGAGGAACCCGTAGAGCAGGTCCACCACCAGGTTGATCACCAGCACGCCGGTGGCGAACACCAGGTTGATGCCGGACACCATGGGGTAGTCCCGCTCCAGGAGGGCGTCCAGCAGCAGCCGGCCAATGCCCGGCAGGTTGAAGATGTTCTCCATGATCACCGAGCCGCCGACCAGGATCGGGAGCTGCAGACCGGTCAAGGTGATTACCGGAATCAGGGCATTCGTGATGGCGTGCCTGAGCACCACGACGCGTTCCCGCAGCCCCTTGGACCAGGCGGTGCGCACGTAGTCCTGCCGGAGCACCTCCAGCATCATGGTACGGGTCATGCGCATGGTGGCGGCGGCGAAGTAGGTGCCCAGAATCAGACTGGGGATCATGAACACGCCGAGATTGCCCAGCAGGTCATCGGACAGGGCGATCATCCGCACCGGCGGCGTCCAGTTCCACCAGATCGCCGGAAACACGGTAACCATCACGCCCAGCCAGAAGTTGGGAGTGGCCAATCCGACGATCGCCACGGTGCGCCCGGCGTAGTCGGCGGCGGTGTTCCGGCGGATCGCGGAGTAGATGCCCACCGGCAGCGCGATCACCAGCCCGATGGCGATTGCCAGCAGGCCCAGCTCGAGCGTGGCCGGCAGCCTGCGCAGAATCTGCTCCTCGATGGTAAGTGCGTCGCCATACAGCGACGAGCCGAGCGTGCCGTGCAGCACCATGCCGCCCACCCAGCGCACGTACTGCACGTGCAGGGGAACGTCCAACCCGAGAGCGCTTATGAGTGCCTCGCGCGTGTCGTGATCGCCCCCGAAATAGCCGCCGCCGATCCCGATCATGGCATCTATGACATCGCCGGGTATGAACCGGAGGGCCAGGAACACCAGGATGGTGAGGAAGAACAGCGTCGGGATCAGCAGCAGCAGACGCCGGGTGATGTAGGCTCTCATGACGTGCGGTACTGGCGGCGTGGCCGTTGGGACGGCGGGTGTTTCGCCGCCATCCCAACGCAACGATCATCGCAGGTCGCCGTACGCGACGTGCTCAGAATCCCATCGACTTCTTCAGGTCGAGGTCGAGCCACAGACGCGCCACGACCGGGCCGCGGTGCGTATGTCCCAGCGTATACTCGCCGTTGTAGCCCTTGACCCAGGGGTGGCTGACGTTGAAGTTCGGTGCCTTGCCGGCCCAGACTTAATAGTGGTTGCGCAAAATGACCATGAGCGCTGCCTGCGAAGCCGCCTGCTGCTCCTCGACGGTAGACGCACTCTGCGCGGCCGCCACCAGGGCATCGTACTCCGGGTTGGACACGCCGGCGGGGTTCCATCCCGAGGTCGAGACGTTGTGCGCCAGCGGAGTCAGGATGCCCCACGGATTTCCCAGCGGAGCGGCGGTCATGGTTTCGTGATCATTATTGCGAATCCCATCCGCCCAATCGGCGGTCGGCATCACCTGCAGGCCATCAACGACTTCGGCGTGTTCGGCGCGCAGGCGCTGGCCTCCCTGTCGGCCGGAACCGCGCTGGTCCTGGTGGGGTGGGACGCCCTCAACCTCGCTGCTCTGCCGCTGCTGGCCGCGGTAGCGATCACCGTCCTGGTACGGCGCACCGCCCTCTCAAGCACCGCCCAGCGACCCGCCGTTGCCTAACCGGTGTCTCGCGACCGCGGAACCGGCTCAGGCTCACGCGCCCCGACACGACGGGTGGGTAGACAAGTGCGGCTCCTCGACCCGCTGCACGCGGGCCACCATTTGAGCTAGCCTCTGCGCTCCTCGTGGGCGCCGTCGCCAAGGCTCGGGTGAGTCTGCAACTTCAGTCCTTCGGCAGCGCTACGCAGCCGGCGATCGAAACTACAGATGACGAGCGGTTCGTCGAGGTGAGGCGCAAAGTAGAGCGCCGTCGCGATGTGGATGGCATCCAGGGTTCGGCAGCCTGCCAGTCCATTCTCGCGGCGGACTATCCGTTCTATCGCGTCGTCGATGGACTTGAACGTCATCCCGTCCAAGAACCGGTCGATCTGAGTACCGCGGTTGGAGGTCCATTCGTCGCGCCTAACCTCGGGCTCCTGCAGTGCGGCCTGTCGCAAACCCGCCCAACACTCGAAGCGCAGCAGGTCCGACGCCAGCCGCTCGCCGGCCTGGTCCCAGGCAGCATGGTCTTCCTGCGGGCGCTCCTCCAGCACGGCAGATAGTATGAAGCTGGTATCGAAGTAGCAGATCATCGATCCGAGCGGATCTGGTCGAGTAGCCGTTGGAGATCGACCTTCTCGACCGGACGCGGCAGCTTACGGAGCTCGTTAATCGAGGGGACCGGCCCGCCCTTCGGGCGCCGCATACTACCGCGGCGCTCTTCCTGTCTGAGAAACAGTTCCCAACGCGTAACGGAGGCGGACACAAGCCTTTGCGGGCTCTGGATTTCCGCAATCACCTCGTCGCGGTCGGTCACCAGAACGATCTCGCCGTCCCGGACCATCCTCAGATACTTGCTGAGATTGTCCTTGAGTACCTTGATGCCGACAGACTTCATACCCGTATAAGTAGCTAAGTTAGCTACCTTTAGTCAACTGTCGCGTGGGCGGCGGCACGATGTTTCCGTCGGTATTGATGTCGGCAAGCTGGCGCAGGAGTGCGTCGGTGATCGGCAGACCGACGGGCCTGCCGGCGTCATCCGCCCCCACGAACACGACGCCAGGCCTCTGCTGGCCGCGGAGTCATTGCGGCTCTGCTGCAACGCGATCACCGCGGTCATCCGGCCGTGGCTCGGTATTCGTTGCAGCGCTGGTCACGCTTACTCCTTCGGCGCTCCGTAGCGGCCGCCGCCGCCCCGCAGCCGCGGGTCGAGCAGGTCGCGCACGGCGTCGCCGAACATGTTGATGCCGTACACGACAATGGTCAGGCACAGGCCGGGCCAGATCGCCAGCCGCGGCGCTATCGTCATGTACTGGCGTCCCTCGCGGCTGAGCATGCCGCCCCAGCTGGGCACATCAGGCGGCAGACCGAAGCCGAGGAAGCGTCGATGACATCGCCGGGGATGAAACGGATGAGCAGGAACACCAGGATGCTGACCAACAACAACGTCGGGATCATCAGCAGCAGCCGCCTAATGATGTAGGCTCTCATGAAGTGTGGTGCTGTTGGGATGGCCGTCGGGACGGCGGCTCTGTCACCGCCATCCCGACGCCGTGGACTCCGCCCTTAGGCGGCGTCGAGCCAACGGCTTCTCCGTTGGCTCAGAACCCCATCGATTTCTTCAGATCGGGGTCGAGCCAGATACGTGCCACGACGGGACCGCCGGCGTTATTCCCCAACCTCCACTCACCACTGTAGCCCTTGACCCAGGGCTGATTGACAGTGAGATTCGGTCCCTTGCCGGCCCACACGTAGTAGTGGTTCCGCAATATAAGGAGAAGCGCCTCCTGCGAAGCCCTCTGCTGCTCCTCGACGGTAGACGCGCTTTGCGTGGCTTCCACCAGGGCCTCATACTCTGGATTCGACACGCCGGCGGGGTTCCATCCTCCGGTCACGTTGTGCTGCAACGGACCCAGGATATTCCACGCCAACGAAAACGCAGCGGTGGTAATGCTTTGGTAATCATGATTCCTGATCCCATCCACCCAATCAGCGGTTGGCATGACCTGTAGGTCGACGTCGATACCAACTTCGAGAAGTTGTTCCGCCAAGATCTCGAATTTGTTTATGTCGTAGACATCTCTTACCTCGATATTGGTCTTGAACCTGATACCATCGGCGCCGCGCGGGTAGCCGGCATCGTCGAGGAGCTTCTCTGCCTCTGCCGGGTCATACCGATAGTACTTCTTGATCTCCTCTGGCCACTCGTCGAACGGAGGTGAATACCCGACGAGGTCGACCGCCGTGTAGGCCTCAGGTATCGTTCTTCCTCTGCCCTGCCAGTAGGAGTCGTTGATCGCTTCCACGTCGAGTGCCATCTGGATCGCCTGGCGCACTCTGATGTCGTTGGTCGGCTCCACGGCGAGATTCATCGCAAGACCTATCCCGCTCTCATAATACTGAGAGACCTGGATATCGGGATTGGTCCGCTTGAGATCTTCGACTACGTCGAGACTGGCTATCTGCGAGAAGGAAAGCGAGCCCAAGTAGTCGACCTGGCCCGACCGGAATGCGGCCACGCGCGTCGATTCATCGGGCATCACCAACCACACGATCTCGTCGATATAGGGCAGGCGGTTCTCCGGGTACTTCTCGTCGAACGCCCAGTAGTTGGGGTTCTTGGTGAAGCTCAGGGAGCTGCCCTCGACCCAGTCGACCAGCTCATAGGGGCCGGTGCCGACCAGGTTTCGCCAATCCAGAAGGTCGCCGTGTTCTTCGATCACCTCTGGCGGCATGATGTGACTGGTGTATTCATAGACGATCGTCCTCTCCGCGGCGAGATTGGGCGCCTTCAGTTTAAAGACGACCGTATGGTCGTCGGTGGCCGTTACCGATTCGATGCCCACGTCGTCCAGCGACGACCACTGCGCTACGAAGGGGTTGACTTCGGTGTAGCCACTGCCCAGCCCCAGCAAGCGGTGCCAGTTGTATTCCACATCCTTGGCGGTGAGCTCCCTGCCGTTCATCGGGGCCTTGTCGTGCCAGTGGACATCCTTGCGGATTCGGACCGTGTACGTCACCGGGTCGGTCTGTTCCCAGCTCTCGGCCAACTGACCGGTTATGGCGAAGTCAGGGATATACGAGCTATTGAAACTGAATCTCTGCCTGTCTATCGCCCAGTCCGCGACAGCCAGCTGCTCGTTCGTGAACCACCACGCAGCCTGACCCGGGTGCCCTTGCCCCGGATCGGAATTTGGCGGCTCGTGGGACGTGCCGAAGGTGATTGTGCCGCCGTACTCGGGCGCGGTCACCATCTTGCCGGTGGCCGGGTCGCGGACCATCTCCTTCTCGGCCGGGGCCGCCTCCTCGCCGGCGGGGGCGGCGAACGTAACGGCAGCCACCAGCGCGAACACCAGCGGCAGTAACATGAGTTTGGGAGTCATAGCGTAACTCCTCCCCGTTTTAGGGGTCGGGACCGGGTCCCGTTGCCCGTGTATTTCTTGGGCCGGAAACTCCGGCCTTCTCGAATGGTCGTTGTACTCGGCGCCACCGCCGCCCGCGGATTGCCCTCCTGGTAGTACAGCAGCAGGTTGCCGGACACGTACACGTCCCGCCGGCTGCGAAAGTGCTGCCGCAGCCGGTCGACGGCGTAGGTCAGGGGGGTGCGTTGGAAGTCGCTTTCCGCCATCGGCTTGCCGTCGGATGAGGGGTAGTCGACCTTGGCGGGAACGAGCGGCGGGCTGGCCATGGGCTATCCTCCATTCCCCACAGCATACTACAACTCAGCGTCGAGCGCTAGTATGACGCTGTACGGAGCACGCGCGCGGTCGCACGCAGTTGCTTGGTCGTCGCGACGGGCTTCGCGCGGCGCTTGCGGGGCGCCTGGGGCTATTCGCCATTGGTACAAGCGATTATCATGATAATTGCTATGTCTGATGGCACTATTGTCGGCTGGGATGATTGGATCGGGCGCCGGCTCGATCTGGAGCGCCTCCTCGCGCGCCGGTCGGTGTTCCTGTTCGGGCCGCGCCAGACCGGCAAGACCACCTACGTACGCCGGCAGCTCGGAGACACGGTGGAGTTGACCTTCACGCTGCTCGACCAGGGGCTGCTCACCGCGGTGCTCGCCGACCCGACGCGCATCCGGCGCGAGGTGGAGGCACGCGGCCTGCGCGACACCGTGGTGTGCATCGACGAAATCCAGAAATGCCCGGCGCTGATCGACGAGGTGCAACTGATGATCGAGACGCGCGGCATACGGTTCCTGCTTACCGGATCGAGCGCGCGCGCCCTGCGCCGCAAGGGGGTCAACCTGCTCGGCGGGCGTGGCAGTGACCGCGTCATGCACCCGTTCTCGTGGTGCGAACTCCACGAGACACGACGATTCTCGCTCGACCGCGCCATCAACCACGGCCTGCTGCCACCCCACTACCTGTCCGACGACCCGGACGAGGAGCTGGCCTCCTACGTGGACCGCTACCTTACCGAGGAGGTC
This sequence comes from Spirochaetaceae bacterium, assembly GCA_028821475.1. Classification (GTDB taxonomy): domain Bacteria; phylum Spirochaetota; class Spirochaetia; order SZUA-6; family Bin103; genus Bin103. The sequence continues at coordinate 3,526 of JAPPGB010000136.1, read as the reverse complement.
GCGGCGGAGGGACTGACCCGCAACCTGCCCGGCTTCGCCCGCTTCCTGCAGACCGCGGCCGCCACCAATGCCCAGCTTCTCAACTACTCCAACGTCGCCCGCGACGCGCAGCTCCCGCGGCAGACCGTGGTCCAGTGGTACCGGATCCTGGCCGACACCCTGATCGCCGTCGAACTGCCGCCGTTCACCAGCACCCTCAAGCGCAAGGCGATCGAAACCGCGAAGCTCTACTTCTTCGACACCGGCGTGGTGCGCGCGCTGCGCCGGCTGCCGCCGGTCCACGAGGCGTCCGCCGACTTCGGCGAGTTCTTCGAGCACTACGTCCTGCACGAGCTGCGCACCTGGATCGACTACCGCCGCCCGCGCACCCCGCTCGCCTTCTGGCGTTCCCGATCCGGCTACGAGGTGGACTTCATCCTCGACGGGCGGATCGCCATCGAGGCCAAGGCCGCCCGCAGGGTCCACGCCAAACACCTGCGCGGGCTGCGCGCGCTGGCGGAGGAGGGGCTGGTCGAACGCTGCATCGTGGTGTGCCGCGAGGAGCGGCCCCGCATCGAGCCCGGCGCCACGCGCGACATCGAGATCTGGCCGCTCGAGTACTTCCTGGCGGCACTGTGGCGGGACGACCTGGCATCGTGAGATACGCCGCTGCAGGGCACCCGGCCCGCCACCACCGTGCGGATCCGCCCCGCACCGGCACCCCGATTGAGCCTTGACAAATTGTCGGTTGAACATGAGAATATTGCAAGACCATGTGGATAACGCGGATCATGGAGGACCGACTGCGGCGGTTGGCGGCCGCGTTCCCGGTGCTGATTCTCACCGGCGCACGACAGACCGGCAAGACCGCGATCCTCAATCGGCTGTTCCCCGATCATCATTACGTCAGCCTGGATCTGCAATTGCTGGCGGAGCAGGCGGAAGAGGCCCCCGCCAGCTTCCTGCAAGATCACCCGCCTCCACTGGTGATCGACGAGGTGCAATATGCACCCGGACTGTTTCGGCACTTGAAGGTGGCCGTCGACGGCGCGCGCTCGCGCAGGGGCCAGTTCATCCTCACCGGGTCGCAGAAGTTCCCCTTGATGCGCGGGGTCAGCGACAGTCTGGCGGGGCGCTGCGCCGTGGTGGAACTGCCCGGGTTGTGCGTGGACGAGATGCGCCACGCGGGCTGGCGCCAGGAGCCGGCTGCCGCCGGCGAGATGCTGGTTCGGGGCAGCTTTCCGGAACTGTGGGCGGACCCGACCATTCCGGCGCGCGAGTTCTACCAGAGCTACGTCAGCACCTACCTGGAACGTGACCTGCGCCAGATCGTGAACGTGGGCAGCCTGCGCGATTTCGAGCGCTTCCTGCGCGCATGCGCGGTTCGCGCCGGACAACTGCTCAACAAGTCGGGCATTGCGCGCGATGTCGGCATCTCCCAGACTACCGTGGGTCAGTGGCTGTCGGCCCTGGAGGCGGGCAACCAGGTGACCCTCCTGGAGCCGTTCTTCGCCAACGTCGGCAAGCGGCTGGTGAAGTCGCCAAAGCTCTACTTCAACGACACCGGACTGCTCTGTTTCCTGTTGGGCATCGGCGCCGCCGACCTGGGCAGGTCGCCCCTCACCGGGCCGATCTGGGAGAACTTCGTGTGTGCCGAATTGCGCACCCGGCTCAGGCTCACACGCCCCGACTGGTCGCTGTGGTTCTATCGCGACCAGCAGAACCGCGAGGCAGACTTCCTCATTCAGGGGCCGTATGAGCGGATTCGGCTGCTCGACGCCAAGTGGGCAGAGACGGCGCGCGGCGGTGCGTTCGCGGCGCTCGATGCCGTCTCGGCCGTGTTGCGCCACGCAGCCGGCATCAGCGAGGTGGAGGTCGGCCTGGTGGGGCGTATGGCGGCGACACGACGTCTGGGCGCCAGCCGCACCGCCGTGTCCGGTTTCCGGGTCGCCGATTTTCTTCCTGCAGACGACTGACGACCGCGAAGCAATCGAACTGCCTGGTCCGAAAGCCGGGCGTCTTCCGCCGAGCACGCCCTCATCAGCGGTGTCATCTGTTGTCGGCAGCGCGCGCCTGCACGGTGCAGAAGATTGGATTGTCGGAGTGGCGGCGACCGTGATTGTCGGGTACAGTCTGCGCATGGTCGCTGACGTCGTTGCAGTCGCACTCGGCCCGTGGCCGGGGGAGCGGGGCCGTGCCGGCTGACGGCGCACCGCCGCTGGCGGGGGTGCGGGTGGTCGATTTCGGCCACTACATCGCGGGGCCGCTGGCCGGCATGCTGCTGGCCGACCAGGGCGCCGAGGTAATCAAGGTCGACCGCCCCGGCACCCGGAGCGCCGGCACCGCCGGCACCGCCGATGCGATGTACAACCGCGGCAAGACGCGGCTGGAACTGGACCTGAAGAGCGAGGCCGGCCTGGACGCCGCCCGGCGCCTGATCGCAGCCGCCGACGTGGTGATCGAGAACTTCCGTCCGGGGGTGATGGACCGGCTCGGCCTCGGCGCCCACGTGCTCACCGAGCGGCATCCGCGGCTGGTCTACCTGTCGCTGCCGGGATTCGCGTCGACCGACCAGGGCAAGGCCAACATCCGCGCGTTCGAGGGGGTGCTGAACGCGGCCTGCGGGCTGTTCACCGACCTCGACTCGACCGGCCGGCTGGTGGGAGCGCCGCCGGTGTACACGCCGATCCCGCTGGCCTCCACCTACGGGGCCATCCACGGCGCGCTGGCGGTCACGCTGGCCCTGTACGCGCGCGCGCAGAGCGGGCGCGGCGAGGTGATCGAGGTGCCGCTCTTGAGCGCGGCGCTGGCCGCCACCGGCATCCTGCTGTACCGGGTGGCGAAGCAGCCGGTGCGCTACGGCATGCCGATCATGCCGCGCGCCACGCAGCGCTTCCTGGTGCCGCTGCTGCGCGCCTACGTGCGCCTGACCGGCGGCCCCGGCTGGCGCGCCATCCTGCGCCGGCTGGGCCGCATGCACCCCGGTCCGAACGACAGCTACCGCACCAGCGACGGCGGCTGGGTGTACCTGCTCGCCGGCGGCAACTCCAACCACAGCCAGTGGTTCCTGAAGGCGATGGGCCTCTACGACGAGCTGATCGAGGCCGGCATGGTGGACCGCTACCCGTACGACAACCTGGCGCTGACCAACAACGTCCAGGAGTGGACGATGCTGAGCAAGTCGTGGAAGCGGCGCATCCGCAAGCGGCTGGCCAAGCTGTTCGCCGAGCAGCCGGCCGCGCACTGGGTGGAGCTGCTCGACGGCAAGGTGCCGTTTTCGCCGCAGCTCACCGCCGACGAGTGGCTGCACGCGCCTGAGCCGCTGGCCGGCGGCCTCACGGTCGACGTCGAAGATCCGCGCCACGGCAAGATGCGCCAGTTGGGGGTGCAGGTGTCGCTCGCCGGGACGGCGGACCGGTGGTTCGATCCGCGCGCCGCCGCCGACGGCGACCCGGAGGCGGTGCTGCGCGGGCTGGAGCAGCCGCCGCCTGACGCCGCCGCGGCGGCCGGGAAGCCGCCCGTGGAGGCGCCGGACGCGGAAGGCGGC
>JAPPGB010000135.1 GCA_028821475.1 Spirochaetaceae bacterium | reverse complement strand
ACGGATCTGTGCGGGGGGCGCCGGGCAACCGGCGTCCCTACCGCGAAAGCGGCTGGCGTACGCCGCCGGGCATGGCGCGGTGGGGCCGGCGGAGCGTTCGCCGGCAGTGGAGCGGCACCTTGCCGCGTTGCGTTCCTTCGGTGCGGCGCCGGGATCCCGGTCACGGTACATCCCGGCGGCCGTGCGCCGAGAGGTGTGGCGCCGCGACCAGGGTCGTTGCAGCTATGTCGACCGCCACAGCGGGCGGCGCTGCGGCTCCCGCTATCGGCTGGAGATCGACCACATCGTGCCGTTCGCGCTCGGCGGCGGCGCGGAACCGGCAAATCTCAGGCTGCGTTGTGAAGCGCACCACAGGTTGCGCCACGCTCAGCGCCACGGCCACCCCGCGAGGTGAGCCGACTGAAGCCCGGCGCGCGCCGGTGTGCGCGGTCGATCCGAACGGCGTGACCGTCCGCGTTCACGATGTTATCCTGGAGGGAAGTGGAGGACAGGTCCCGCTGATGAGCGCAATCTCACCCGCCGATGGGCCGGTGGCCGTTACCGGCGCCAGCGGCTACATCGGCTCCTGGACCGTCTACGGCCTGATGCGGCAGGGCTATCGCGTCCATGCCTGCGTGCGCGATCTGGCGAACCCCGCGAAGGTCGACCACCTGACCGCCCTCAACGATGACCCCGGCCTGCGCGGCCGGGTGGAGCTGTTCCGAGCCGACCTGTTCGCCCGTGGCAGCTACGACGCGGCGTTTGCCGACTGCAGCGCGGTGCTTCACGTCGGCGCCACCGTCGGCTACAACCGCGAGACGCCGCAACAGGTGTACGACGGCTGCTTTACCGAGAACGACCACGTGCTCGCCTCGGCACGGAAGTCGGGCACCCTGCGCCGCTTCGTGTTCACCAGCTCGTTCGCCGCGGTCAGCCACCCGCGGCCGGAGGGCTACGTGTTCACCGAGAAGGACTGGTGCGGCGACAACATCGAGGCGTACGAGGGCACGTGGACCGCGGATCGCATCCCCGAGAACCGCGACCTGGCCTACGCCATGGCCAAGGCCGCCACCGAGCGCATGATCTACCAGGCGGCCTCCGACGACGGCAGTTTCGCGGCGATGGCGATCCTTCCGGTGCACGTCATCGGCCCGCTGATGTGTGCCAACCACGACCAGAGGAACAGTTGGCAGCAGTGGATCGGTTTCATGATGGCGGGCAAGCAGTATCAGAAGACCACGGGCGGCCGCATGCTGTGGAACATCGTCGACGTGCGCGACGTGGCCTCTGCCCACCGTCTCGCCGCCGAATGCACCTCGGCCGCGAATGGCGCGCGCTACATCCTCGCGGCTCGCGATCGTACCGGCGAGTTGTTCACCTGGCAGCTCCAACAGCGCCTGCAGGAACTCTATCCCGGGGTTGCCGCGGTGGGTGGCGAGGAGATGCGGGGCGATCGGCAAGGCCATCGGCCCGCGGAACCAACCTACGACAAGCCGCGCTCCTATTGCCTGCTGGCGATGCAGGAACTGGGCCTGGTCCCCCACGGCGCCGACGCCACCATCCGCGCCACGGTCGACTCCTACTATCGGCTCGGTCTCCTTCCCGCCCCCGACCCACCGCCGTCGTGAACCGTTCTGTGAGCTTGCGCGCCTCATTCATGGGTAGCGCATTCGCGGGCGCTTTGATTGCGTTGCCAGCAGGTGATAGCATCGGCAGCGATGGGCAACCTTAGTATCAGGCGTTTGGACGAGGAGACGATCCGCCGGCTGCGGCTGCGCGCCGCGCGGAATGGGCGCTCCATGGAAGAAGAGACCAGAAGGATCATCAGGCAGGCGGTCGCAACACCGGAGCGCATCGGTGACTTGGCAGTGCAGTTGTTCGGGCCGGCTCACGGGGTGGATCTCGAACTACCCGAACGAAGGGCAGTTCATTGAGCTTGCCAGCTACGACGGCCGCATGCTCGCCATAGCGCGCGCCCTGGACGTGCCCCTCGCTGACCTCGACGTTCCTGAGAATGCGGTGCATCCCGACGACAAGTCCGAGCCGCTCCAGGATCGCCCTGACCAGGATCAAGCCGAGATTGGCCAGCAAACCGGATCATGATGCATCTTGAGTCTACGATTCCGATCCACCTCACCGGTCGAGTACCGCCGGATGATGTACGCGCTCATGTCTTGGTGGGAAATGGGCGCCGGGAGGCGGTGCTCGGCGCTCCCGGCGCCCTGGCAGCCCGTGGCGAAACTCCGCCTGCATTCGAGCGGTGCAACGCCGGGTTCCGCCGCGGGCTGCCAGGTGGAGTCGCGCAGCGACTCCCGTTTCAATCGCGTTGGGGGGCGATTGATTCTAAAAGCCCATCTCTGTCTTCAGCGCACTATCGATCCAGAGGCGGGCGAACATTGTTTCTTCTTTCCCCCACCCCATGCCGCTGTCGAGCTCACCGTTGTAGCCGGTGATCCACGGCTGGACGTACCAGTGTATAGGGGACATGGGGCCCCATATCAGCCAGTGCCGCGACATCGCGTACTCGTCCGCCTCGGCAATCAGCCTCCGCGCCTCCTCGGGCGTGCCGGCTGCCAGGGCGGCTTCGACCATGGCGTCCAGCTCGGGCCACTGGGACCCGCCGCGGTTCCACTGCTCACGTGAGTGATACCAGCTTACCGCTAGGTAAGGATCGAAGTTGTTTCTCGCGATCTGGCTGTACATGCCTTTCCCGCTACGCGCGAAGAGCCGCTCGTGGTACTCGGCATAGGACAGCTCATCGATCTCGACATTGATGCCAATCTCCGCCCAGTACGCGGCGGCTATGTGCGAATAGTCCAGGTCTGCCCACGCCCCGTAGTTCAGCGTGGTCGTGAACCTGGTGCCGTCGGCGCCGCGCGGATATCCGGCCTCGTCGAGCAGTTTCTCGGCCCGTTCCGGGTCGTACCGGTAGTATTGCTTGACCTCTTCGTCCCACTCCTCGAAGGGGTGGTAGAAGCCCTGCACCCCTATCAGCCCCTGAGGTGTCGGGTCTGCGACACCCTTCCAGAGCGTACGGGCGATGGTCTCGTTGTCCAGCGCCATCTGCATCGCGCGCAGCACGTTGACGTCGTTGAAGGGTGGCTCGCGATGGTTGGGTGCAAAAGACGCGACCGACCGGAAGAAAACTTCGTGCACCGCGATCTCGGGGTTGGTCTTGCGCATGCTTTCGGCCGCGTCCAGAGAGGTATCCCACCTCTTCCAGTCGATCGTGCGTGAGCGCAGCGCTGCGTAGGCGGCTGCTTCGTCCGGAATAACCACGTACCTGAGCTCGTCAACATAGGGCAGGCGGTTCTCCGGGTACTTTTCGTCATAGCCCCAGTAATCAGGATTCCTGGTGAATGTTCCGGAGCTCTCCTCGACCAGGTCCGTCAACATGAACGGCCCGGTGCCGACCAGGTTGCGCCAGTCCTGAACGTCGCCGTGCTGCTCGATCACCTCGGGCGGCATGATGAACCCGATCCCGTCGACGAGTATGAACCGCAACGCGCTGAGGCGTGGCTCGGTCAGCTTCATCACCACCGTCGCATCGTCGGTGGCCGTTATCGATTCCCATGGGATGGTCTTGAGGTTGCTGGCGCCGCCATGGGCGGTCGGTCCGGCCTCGGCGAAGTCGCCCATGCCCAGGATGCGGTGGAAGTTGTATTCGACGTCGCCGGCGGTGAGCTGCCGACCGTTCATCGGTGCCTTGTCATGCCAGCGAACGCCCGGGCGGATGTGGAAGGTATAGGTGAGGCCGTCCGGGGAAATTTCCCAACTCTCCGCCAGCATCCCAGTCAAGTGCTGGTCCGGCGTGTGCATGGTTTTCAGGTCCCATACGTCTCGATCTACCCCCCAGTTCACCATTCCGAGACCCTCTGAGACCCCATCGGTAGCGCTCGGCCAGCCATAATAGGGGTCAATGGCAACCTGAGTACGACCGGTGGCCCACCACGCGGTTATGGTCCCGCCATACTCCGGCGCCACCACCACCTTGCCGGTGGTGGGATCGGTCACGTACTTCTTCTCGGCCGCGGCGGCGGTCGAACCCTCCTCTTCGCCGGCGGCCCAGAGGCCGGTAGCGGCCAGGACCAGCACGGACAGTACCGCAAGGCACTTTCCGAACAGAACGTGTGTCATGAGTCGACTCTCCTCTCGTCGTTGCGAGTCGTTTCCGGGAGCGCTCGCGTCACTGCCGGCCCTTCGCCCACTCCCGCAGCATGCCTGCTCGCAGGCAACCGAAAAGCGAAGGAGGCAGGCTCCGGCGTGCCCGAGTCGGACACGGGAGACCGCTACTATACCATTGGTCCGACACCGGTCAAGCACGCGAGCCATGCTCATGCCCGATGCCGGGGGCGTGGGCGCGGCGGCGGTCGAACCCTCCTCTTCGGCGCCGCCACAGGCCGATCGGTCTGACGGACGCCTTGTATCCTTCCTGGTTTTGTATGACGATGTCATTCAGTGTCATTCATACCAGGACCGACAAGGAGAATCGACCATGGCTGCAAACAAGCTGGTCCAGGCCCGCATCGACGGGGCCGTGAAAGAACAAGCGGCCGCCGTGCTGGCCGCAATGGGCCTGACCGTGTCCGATGCCGTGCGGCTATTGCTGACCCGGGTTGCGCAGGAAAAGGCCCTGCCGTTCGCGCCGCTGATCCCAAACGCGGTCACCATCGAGGCGATGAAGGAAGCCCGCAAGGGCGACCTCCCACAGTTCGACAGCGTACAGGACCTTGTGAACGATCTGCATGCGCAAGATTGATCAGGCGCCGGTGTCGAGGCGGCCGCCGCCGCCGCGCAGGCGCGGGTCGAGCAGGTCGCGCATGGCATCGCCCAGCATGTTGAAGCTGTACACCACGATCGTCAGGCACAGCCCGGGCCACAGCGCCAGCCACGGCGCCTGCTCCATGAACCGGCGGCCCTCCCGGCTGAGCATGGCGCCCCAGCTCGGCACCTTGCCCGGCAGCCCGAAGCCGAGGAAGCTCAAGCTGGCCTCGGCCAGGATGACGCCGCCGACGTTGATGCTGAACACGATGATGAGCGGCGCCACGATATTGGGCAGGACGTGGCGCACCAGGATCTGCGTGGTGGGCGCGCCCAGGGCCTTGGCGGCCAGGAAGTAGTCGTTGCCCTTGGCGGCCACCACCGCGCCCCTGACCACGCGCGAGCCGCCCACGCCGCCGGCGATCCCCAGCACCACGATGAGCTGAGGCAGACCGCGACCGACGACCGACATGATCGTGAGCAACAGCAGCAGCCCCGGGAACGCCATCCAGGCATCGACGAAGCGCTGCACCGCCAGGTCGAGCTTGCCGCCGAGGAATCCGGAGGTGCCGCCGATCAGGGTGGCAACCACCACGTTCAGCGTGGTCGCCGCCAGACCGACGATCAGCGAGATACGCGCCCCGATGAGCAGACGGCTCAACAGGTCGCGGCCCAACTGGTCGGTCCCCAGCAGGTGGCGAGTCGATGAGCCCTGCAGCCGTTCTGCCAGGCTCAGCTGATCGAAGGGATAGGGGGCCAGAACGTCGGCAAAGATCGCCACCAGAATCAGGAGCACGATGACCACCCCGCTGGCGATGCCGAGCGGTTTCTGCCGCCACAACCTGCCGAAGAAATCGGCAAACTGGCCGCGCGCCTCATTCATGGGTAGCGCACTCCCGGGTCCAGCCAAAGAGCCTCACTCATAGACAGCCCACTCGCGGGCCCAGCCAAAAAAGCCTTATTCATAGCGCACCCTCGGGTCCAGCCAGGAGTAGAGCAGGTCGATCAGGAGATTGAACAGCACCACCGCGGTGGCGAAGAACAGGTTGATCCCGGAGACCACCGGGTAGTCGCGGTCTTCCAGGGCAACCAGCATGAGGCGCCCCAAACCCGGCAGGCTGAAGATGTTCTCCATGATGACCGAGCCACCTACCAGGATCGGCAACTGCAGGCCGATCAGCGACACCACCGGGATGAGTGCGTTCTTGACGGCGTGCCGCATGACGACCACCCGCTCCCTGAGCCCCTTGGACCAGGCGGTGCGGACGTAGTCCTGCCGCAGCACCTCCAGCATCATGGTACGCGTCATGCGCATGGTTGCGGCAGCCAGAGCCGTCCCCAGAATCAAGCTCGGGAGGATCAACACCCCCAGATTCCCCAGCGGGTCTTCGCGGAAAGGGACCCACTGCATCGGCGGCGACCACGCCCACCAGAGGGCCGGGTAGAGCACCACTATGGTTGCCAGCCAGAAGTTGGGCGTAGCCAGGCCGAGGATGGCGACCGAGCGCCCCACGTAGTCGGCGGCCGTATCCTGGCGCATCGCCGAGTAGATGCCCACCGGCAGTGCTATCACCAGCCCGATGAGGATAGCCAGCACACCGAGCTCGATGGTTACCGGCAGCCGAGTGATGATCCTCGCCTCCACCGCTTCGCGGTTGCCGATCAGGGAGGGACCGAGGGTGCCCTTCAGGAGAATGCCTCCGATCCAGCGTGCATACTGCACATGGACTGGCACATCCAGGCCGAGCATCCGCTCGAGCGCGGCACGGTCCACCTCCGCGGACTGAAGCTCGGTCTTGCCCAACATCGCGTCTATGGTATCGCCGGGGATGAAGCGCACCGAGAGAAAGACCAGCACACTCAGGATGAACAGGGTCGGGATGATCAGCAGTAACCGCCGGATGATGTACGCGCTCATGTCTTGGTGGCAAATGGGCGCGCCGGGAGGCGGTGCTCGGCGCTCCCGGCGCCCTGGCAGCCCGTGGCGAAACTCCGCCAGCACTTAATGCGTGCGACGCCGGGTTCCGCCACGGGCTGCTAGAAGCCCATTTCTGTCTTCAGCGCACTATCGATCCAGAGACGGGCGTACATATCATTTCCTTTCCCCCATCCCAGGCCACCGTCGAGCTCACCGTTGTAGCCGACGAGCCACGGCTGAAGGTAGAAGTGTATGGGGGACATGGGACCCCATATCAGCCAGTGCCGCGACATCGCGTATTCGTCTGCCTCGGCAATCAGCCTCCGCGCCTCCTCGGGCGTTGGAGCGCTCAGAGCGGCGTCGACCATGGCGTCCAACTCGGGCCACTGGGACCCGCCGCGGTTCCACTGCGCATTCGAGTGATACCAACTTACCGCGTTAAAAGGATCGAAGTTGTTTCTGGCGATCTGGCTGTACATGCCTTTCCCGCTACGTGCGAAGAGCCGCTCGTGGTATTCGGCGGAGGACAGCTCGTCGATCTCGACCACGACGCCGATCTCCGCCCAGTACGCGGCGGCTATGTGCGAATAGTCCAGGTCTGCCCACGCCCCGTAGTTCAGCGTGGTCGTGAACCTGGTGCCGTCGGCGCCGCGCGGATATCCGGCCTCGTCGAGCAGTTTCTCGGCCCGTTCCGGGTCGTACCGGTAGTATTGCTTGACCTCTTCGTCCCACTCCTCGAAGGGGTGGTAGAAGCCCTGCACCCCTATCAGCCCCTGAGGTGTCGGGTCTGCGACACCCTTCCAGAGCGTACGGGCGATGGTCTCGTTGTCCAGCGCCATCTGCATCGCGCGCAGCACGTTGACGTCGTTGAAGGGTGGCTCGCGATGGTTGGGTGCAAAAGACGCGACCGACCGGAAGAAAACTTCGTGCACCGCGATCTCGGGGTTGGTCTTGCGCATGCTTTCGGCCGCGTCCAGAGAGGTATCCCACCTCTTCCAGTCGATCGTGCGTGAGCGCAGCGCTGCGTAGGCGGCTGCTTCGTCCGGAATAACCACGTACCTGAGCTCGTCAACATAGGGCAGGCGGTTCTCCGGGTACTTTTCGTCATAGCCCCAGTAATCAGGATTCCTGGTGAATGTTCCGGAGCTCTCCTCGACCAGGTCCGTCAACATGAACGGCCCGGTGCCGACCAGGTTGCGCCAGTCCTTACCGTCGCCATGCTGCTCGATCACCTCGGGAGGCATCATGAACGTAACCCCCAGGTCCAGCCCCACCGCCTTCCGCAACATGGCGAGGCGTGGCTCGGTCAGCTTCATCACCACCGTCGCGTCGTCGGTGGCCGTGATCGATTCCCATGGGAGGCTCTTGAGTTCGAGGGCGCCGCTAAAAGCGGACGGTCCGGCCTCGGCGAAGTCGCCCATGCCCAGCAAGCGGTGGAAGTTGTATTCGACGTCGTGGGCGGTGAACTGCCGACCGTTCATCGGCGCCTTGTCATGCCAGCGAACGCCTGGTCGGATGTGGAAGGTATAGGTGAGGCGGTCCGGGGAAATCTCCCAACTCTCCGCCAACTGCCCAATTATGTGTTCGTCCGGCGTGTGCAAGGTTTTCAGGTCCCATACGTCTCGATCTACTCCCCAGTTCATAATGCCGAGACCCTCTGAGACCCCGCCGGTAAAGCTCGGCCAGCCGTGGTAGGGGTCAGTAGAAGCCTGAGTAAGACCAGGCCCTGCGTAGGCGGTTAGTGTCCCGCCATACTCCGGCGCCACCACCACCTTGCCGGTGGTGGGATCGGTCACGTACTTCTTCTCGGCCGCGGCGGCGGTCGAACCCTCCTCTTCGCCGGCGGCCCAGAGGCCGGTAGCGGCCAGGACCAGCACGGACAGTACCGCAAGGCACTTTCCGAACAGAACGTGTGTCATGAGTCGACTCTCCTCTCGTCGTTGCGAGTCGTTTCCGGGAGCGCTCGCGTCACTGCCGGCCCTTCGCCCACTCCCGCGGAATGCCTGCTCGCAGGCAACCGAAAAGCGAAGGAGGCAGACTCCGGCGTGCCCGAGTCGAACACCCGAGACCGCTACTATACCACCGGCCCGACATTGGTCAAGCACGCGAGTCATGCTCATGCCCGATGCCGGGGCCGCGGGCGCGCCGGCAGACCGAATGCTATCGCGCCAGTCGCGGGTCGTACTGGAAGCGGAAGATGGGCCCGTCCGGATGGCGCCGAAGTCGGGGCGGTCGGGATTGACGAGGTAGTTGGTTTCGCCGCGGACTACCGCGCTCGGCACCTGCAGCACCGCAGACTGCGCGCATTCGATCCAGCCGTCGCCGATTTGCCGAGTGACGGGGTAGAGGCTCGGTTGCGCCCAATCCTGCGGCAACTGGTCTTCGCCGACGTGCATCACCAGGTGCTCCGGGATGAACGCCGGCATCTTTCGATACGTTCGCAGGACGCTTTCTTGTTTCAGGTGGACCAGCAACTCCATGCCGGCAAGCGCCAGGCTGTCGCCGAGATAGACGACCGCGCGCCCCACACTGTTCCAGCGCCCGCCAAACCGCCGGGCACCCTCGCCCATCATCTGCTCAGCAGTCCGAGCGAACTCCGGCGCAGCCAGGCGCCAGCCGGTGATCAACTGAATACGCCATGCCGTAGCCGGCCGATGAGGTGCTCGACGTCGCGGGCTCCCGTTTCCGTTGACGCACGCTGCAGGGGCGTCTCGCGGTCCAGGAGATCATGTGGCGTGCGCAGCCAGCGCCCGGCGGCGCTCGCGTCGCCCCGCATCATGGCCACGGCCATCGCCTCCAGGCGAGCGACGCGTACCAGCCGGTCCGACTCCGCCGGCGTCAACGTGCCGCTCCGCTTCCTGCGGGCAAGGGTAGTTGCCGGGATGCCGACAATCGCCGCCAGTTCCCCCTGCGATCCGCCGATGGCCTTTGCCAGTTCATCGAACATGGAAAAAGGCAGACCGCTGCGCACCATCTTGAGCACGCCGCGGCCATGCAGCAGGGCGAACAGGCCGCCGTTCGGCGCGTGGCCCGCGGCGTACTGCGTTGCCGGCTCCGCGACGCCACGTGGGGGCGACTCGGGAACCTGCCGCCGGGCGGGCATGACGCCGGAACGCGGCATCGGGACTCCGCTGTCCGTTGGTTGCTCCATATGGTATTTCCGATACTACCGTATGAAACAAGATACTCGGCCGACCCGGTGGCCACAACCCCGTGATCGAATCGTGGCACGGCTGCGCTACATCCCCCAGACGGTCCTGAAATAGTCCTGCCTCGGTCGGGCCGATGAATCACATCTCGCCGCTCAGCGGCGCCTCCAGGTCTCGATCTGCTCACGCAACTCGATCTGGAAGCGGGGCATCGGGGAACGTCCCGCGGCGGCTTCCTGTCGCGCAACGGTCCGCGCCAACTCGGTCGTGGATCGGTTCAGACGATCGCCGAGTGCTCTCAGCGCAGCCTTCACGCGGTCGCGTTGGCGCACGCTCCCCGCCAGCAGCCGTTCGATCCCCCGCATCTCGGCACGCAGGTCGGTCGCAGGTATTCCCAGGATCTCGGCGTACTCCGCGGCCTGCGCCTGCAGCGTGTCCCAAATCCAACCCTCCGGCGGCCCCTCGCCGGGGAGAAACAGGGGCTGCATACTGTGACCGAACCGGGAGGCAATCTCCCCAATCCCGGCTGCCCGATGCCGCCCATCGCCGTCGAGTACTACCAGGAAGTCGCGCAGCTTGTTGAATTTGCCCATGGTACGAACGTGGCCCGGAAACTCATCCTGACCAGTGTCCCGGCCGATCACGAAATCGTCATGGCGCATCCCGATTTGAGGGTTGAGCACGTCGAGAACACCATGAATCACCGCCTCGGCAATCGCGTCTTCACATAGTATGGAGAGTTGATCGCGTGACTGACCGTAGAGCGCCTTCTGCAGAATGTCGCGGTACGGCAGCACGAGCCGGACCTCCGCCGTGACGTCATCGCGGTCCAGGAACAATCGAGCCTCTTCCGGCACACTGTCGAGCACTACCGGGCTGTGCGTGGCGACCACGACTTGCAGTTCCCGGCGCAGCGCAAGACGCTGGAGTTCCAGCATGGTTTGTTGCTGTGTATAGGGATGCAACCCGACTTCCAGTTCGTCGATGAGTACCAACGCTCCCCGGAGCTGTGACAGGTCTTTCGACAGACGCAGTCTGGCGCGTTCCCCGGATGACATGTGGAACTCGGAGTAATTCGACGGCGCACCGGAACGGCCGTCGGCAAACAGCAGGTCTCTTGCGCCGGCGTGAATGATCGACAGTTTGCGATAGTGACTCCCGAGAATGCGATCCGCAAAGAGGAGCAAGTCGGGCGTAATCTCGGTAGCTCCGAACTCCTTGCGCGCCAACTGCAGGATGCTGCGCACCTCGGATGGATTGGTAAGATTCGCCAGGGTGCGCAGGTAGAGCGCCCGTTCCGGCTGACTGGCGTTCGGGCGGCCGAGATAGCTCCGGTTCCAAGACTTGCCTCGCCGCCACGCCATGGCGACGTGGTCGCCGTGATGCAGATACTCGAACTCCAGTTCGGTCGGTGGCACGAGGTCCGAGAACTCTCCGGACGAACGGCCCGCGAAGTTGGGAAACAAGACACCGGGACTGTTGTCACGCGGCCGGTCGGGAACGCGGTAGGCGCAGGCACAGGCGAACAGCACGGTCGACTTGCCGCACCGATTGGGCCCGGCGAGCACACTGACCGGATAGGAGAACGGCACGCGCAGGTCGCCGATGCCGCGCAGATTCCTGATGCGGACGGCTTGCAGCACGCTCCGGCGCCGGTTTGCGGCCGCACGGAGCGAACTCCACACTTCCTCCAGTTGGCGCTTGATCAGTGACACGCCTGCGACTATAGCATGCACACGGTATCTGCCGGAGACGGAGCGACCGAGTCCGCGATCGTGGCCCGCGCCGAACCCAGGCTCGGTCTGGCCGTGTGCGAAGCACTCGCCGCGCTGCGAACAAGCCGTAACTTGGCGGCCAGCCGTCGCACCGTTGCGTGAGACGCTGGTAGCGAGCCGGTTGCCGGCGTCGCCTCAACGCTGGTAGTGGTAGCGGCACGAGATGATGGTGACGTGGCTGTCGTCGACGGCATAGACCAGGCGGTTGGTCTCGTCGATGCGCCTTGACCAGAACCCGGCCAGGGTCTCCTTCAGGGCCTCGGGCTTGCCGATTCCCTGGAATGGGGAGCGGACGGTATCGGCGATCAGCCGGTTTATTCGCCGCAGCGTCTTCCTGTCCTGTCCCTGCCACCGGACGTAGTCGGCCCATGCGGCCGGGGTCCAGGCCAGATTGCGGGTCACTGCTGCTCGGTGACCGTATCCCGTTCGAACGCCTCGCCGGCGCGGAATTGAGCGATTGATTCGGCGAGATGGGCGGCGTTGGCCGGAGACTTCAGCAGGTGTACCGTCTCCATCAGACTGTGATAGTAGTCCAGCGACATCACGACCGCGTCCTCGGCGTCCCTGCGCGTGATAATGGCGACGTCGGCATCGTCTGCCACGCCGTCGAGGACCGACTTCAAGCCGTTCCTGGCATCGGTGAACGTCACCGTTCGCATTGTCTTCTCCCTCCTGCCAGTATCTTTGCGAATCCTACTGCAAACGAGTGACTTGTACAAGTAACCGGGCAGGTCTTCTCTGTGCGTTGTCGTTCACCGCCAGTGGCGGCAGGAGAGGCCGGCGATCCGGGTGAAGTGGGTGAGGTTGGCGGTGATCACTTCCGCGCCGTGGACGCGGGCGATCGCCGCCACTGCGATGTCGAAGTCTTCGATGATCATGCCCGCCGCCTCCAGGCCCGCCTTGATGGCGCCGAACTGCACCGAGGCTGCCGGAATCCAGTCCAGCAGAGGGATCGCGGACAACAGCCGTTCTTTCTGCGTGGTGAGCAGGCGTAGGCGGTGCGATGCACGATCCAGCCGGCGCAGTCCATATTCTATCTCTGCGACCACCGGTGGAACGACCGCGAACGCTCCCGGCGGACGCTCGCCGAGGAAGGAGACGATCTCCGGCTCATGCCGCATGGCCGCGGAGAACGCCGTCGTGTCGAGCACGCTGATCACAACAGCGGCGCTCCTCGACTGCGGCGGACGGCCCGTATGCCTTGTTCCATCTCGTGACCGGCTTCGCGCAGCGCTGCCAGTTCCTCCTGGTCCAGGTCGAGGTGAAAGAACTGCTCCGGCCACTCGCCGGCGTCCTTGGCCAGGGAGTCCTGGCAGGCTCGCATCACGAATCGGTTGCGGCTCACTCCTTGGCGTCGCGCTACCGTGTCGATCTGTTCCAGCAGTTGCGGCGGAAAGTGGACAGTCGTGGATGACATGGAGCGAATATATTCTATTCGCCCTCAGGGTGGCAATTGGCCCGGACAAGTACGGCTGTAACCGGTTCAGCGCGCCGCGGCGAGGGGGAAGGCGGTGGGGATGCGTTGCAGGCAGGCGAGGGTCTCGGTCCAGTAGTAGACGGTGCGGAAGAACACCAGCACGTCGCCCCGCTCCAGGAGCAGCTTGCGGTACATGATCGAGCGGCCCATGTCGTAGCCGTTCATCACCTCGCGCCAGGCGGCGCAATCGGCGGCCAGCAAGTAGGTGCAGCGCGGTTCCGCCTCCGCGCGAGTGGTCAGGCGGGCGCCGGTGCATGCGCCGCCCTCAAGCTCCAGCACGATGGTG
The DNA here is from genome assembly GCA_028821475.1 of Spirochaetaceae bacterium. Lineage (GTDB taxonomy): Bacteria > Spirochaetota > Spirochaetia > SZUA-6 > Bin103 > Bin103. The sequence goes on along the minus strand of JAPPGB010000135.1, from coordinate 14,657 downwards.
TCCGGGCTGCCGCCGGGCAGGTCGCGCACCGCCAGGCCGAGCGTGCAGTTGACGTTGGCCCGCGCCCGCTCGATCCAGTTCCAGAATCCCTCCACCTTGCGCTCCACGGTGGCCGGATCGGGGCCTTGGTTGATCTCGGTGCGCGCCGCCTGCGCCCAGTCGGCGGAGAAGAACGGGATCGCGGCCATCAGCCGCCGGCCATCACCGGGTCCATCTCGTCGATCATCTCCTCGACGTCGGCGGGCAGGGCGACCCCGACCAGATTGAGCTTCTTGCGGAGCTGGCGGCCGCGCAACGCCTTCTCGCGCTCCGCCGACCAGCCGAGCACGCCGAGGTCCACGCGCATGCTGCCGGTGTTGGCGAACGTCAGCAGGGTGCGCATGGTCTCGTGCAGGTCGCGCACCAGCCCCGGATCGTCGTTCAGCAGCTCGCGGATGAAGCGCAGGCCGGCCTGCACGTGGCGCGCCTCGTCGCGGCAGGTGGCGGTGAAGCCGGCGTAGTAGGCGGGCAGCACCTTGCGGTCGCGCGCGAACCCGAGCGTGACCTTCATCGACGACAGCGCCAGCACGCCCTCGATCCACAGCATGTAGGTCACCGCGTACTGCATCAGCAGATGCCTGTCGTACGGGTTGCGGCGCAGGTCGTCGGTGAGGTAGGCGAGCAGCCCGAACGGCCCCGTGAAGCCGTCGCCGACGAACGGGTAGGACTCGTCGAGCAGGTCCATGATGGTGTCGCCCGGCATGCCCACCACCTCGCGGTAAAAGCGGTCGAAGAAGATGGTGTGGCGCGCCTCGTCCTCCAGGTGGCTGGACAGGAAGATCCGGTAGTCCTCGGGAATGCCCATGAACAGCGGTCCGAGGCACACCGTGACCTGCCGCTCGCCGTGGTGGAACCCGGATGCCATCTTCAAGAACGTGTCCCGCTCCTCCGCCGACATGCGCTCGTTCCAGTCGCGCGCGTCGGTGGCAAAGTCGAGCTCGGTCACGTCCCAGCGCTGCTTGAGGTACTTCTCGTACAGCCGCAGGTAACTCGGAAACTCGCGCGCGCTGTCGTGCACGTAGTCGAGCAGGTCGTCGATGTCGACCCTGCCGATGCCGCGCAGGTCGGTGTAGGCGAAGCTCGGCTCGCGCGCCGATGCCCCGTTGACCAGCGGCGGGCGGTCGATGGTGGATGGTGCGGTGGTGGCAGGGGTTTCCACGGCGGCTCTCCTTCGGTGTAGCGCTTCGCCAATTCTACCGGCGCAGCCGGCGCTCCGCAAATCGCCCGTGCGCTTCCCAAGTCCGATAGTATCAAGTAATACAAGTGAGGGAGGTTGGCGTGGCGAGAAACACGAGCGTGACGCTGGGCGAGCACTTCAGCCAATTCGTTGACGAGCAGATCAAGGATGGCCGTTTCAGCAACGTGAGCGAGGTGGTGCGCGCCGGCCTGCGACTGCTGGAGGATTCCGAGACGAAACAACGCGCCCTGCGCGCGGCGCTGCTTGCCGGCGAGGCGAGCGGGCCGGCGGTACCTTTGGATTGGGACGAGTTTCTGGCACGCAAGCGGGCCGAGCACCGGGACGTGACGGAGGTGGTGCCGTTCCTTGCAGTGGCGGACATGCGCGCCTCGCTGGCGTTCTACGTGGATGGGCTGGGGTTCGCCATGGAGGGCAAGTGGGTCGACGACGGCGTGCTGCGCTGGTGCCGGTTGCGCCGCGGCGGTGGGTCGCTCATGTTGCAGCAGTTCCGCACTTCCGGGCATGACGCGCGCCGGTTCAGCGCCAACAAGGGGGAGGGCGTGGTGTTGTGCTTCTTTTGCGCCGACGCCGTGGCCTTCTACCGGGCCGTGTGCGAACAAGGCATCGCCGCCAGCGAGCCGCAGGTGGGCAACGCCATGTGGGTCACCGAGCTGACCGATCCGGACGGGTACCGGCTGCTGTTCGAGAGCCCGACCGACGTGCCGGAGGAGACCAGGCTGTCGCAGCTTCCGTAAGCTGTCGCAGCTTCCGTAAGGTTCGTATTGCAGGAGGCGGGGGCAATCCGTAGGATGCCGCCGTAATGCAGCTACCAAAGGACTATGCGGATCGCGTCTATGCGGGCGTGTTGGGCAAGATCATCGGCGTCTACCTGGGGCGCCCGTTCGAGGGCTGGGAGTTCGAGCGCATCGAGCGCGAACTCGGCGAGATTACCGACTACGTGCACGAGCGGCTGGGGGTGCCGCTGATCGTCACCGACGACGACATCTCGGGCACGTTCACCTTCATTCGTGCGCTGGAGGACTTCGCCGGCGGGGCCGACATCAGTGCCGCCGACATCGGGCGCACCTGGCTCAACTACCTGATCGAGGAACGCACCGTGCTGTGGTGGGGCGGCCTCGGCAACTCCACCGAGCACACCGCCTACCTGCGCCTGAAGCACGGCGTGGAGGCGCCGCGCAGCGGCTCGATCGCCCTGAACAGCAAGGTGGTGGCGGAGCAGATCGGCGCCCAGATCTTCATCGACGGCTGGGCGATGGTGGCGCCGGGCGACCCGGAGCTGGCTGCGGCGCTGGCCGGCAAGGCGGGCAGCGTGAGCCACGACGGCGAAGCGGTGTACGGCGCCCAGGTGCTGGCGGCGATGGAGGCGGCGGCGTTCACGGAGTCGGACATGGATACCCTGCTGGACACCGGGGTGCGCTTCATTCCCGCCGATTCGGTGATCGCGCGCCTGATAAGCGACCTGCGCGAGTGGCACGCCGCCGACGGCGACGACTGGCGCACGAGCTTCGGGCGCATCCAGGGCAGCTACGGCTACGACAAGTACGGCGGCAACTGCCACATGGTGCCCAACCACGCGATCATCATCCTGGCCCTGCTGGCCGGCGGCGGCGACTTCGCCCATTCGCTGATGATCGCCAACACCTGCGGCTGGGACACCGACTGCAACTCCGGCAACGTCGGCTGCCTGCTTGGCATCCGCGGCGGCCTGGACGCGATCGACGCGCCCACGAATGGCGCCGGCAGCGGCGTCGGCAAGTGGCGCGGCCCGGTGGCGGACCGGCTCTACCTGCCCACCGCCGACGGCGGGCGCTGCATCACCGACGCGGTGCAGCAGTCGTACCGGCTGATCAACCTGGGCCGCGGCCTGCAGGGGCTCGATCCGCTGGCGCCCAAGCACGGGGCGCGCTACCACTTCTCGCTGCCCGGCTCCGTGCAGGGGTTCGAGCCGGGCGGTGCGGCCACCTCGGTAGCCAACGAAGGCGGCCGGCTCGCGGTGCGCTTCGAGGGCGTCGATGCCACCAACGGCGCCGGCGCGTCGACCGCCACCTTCATTCCCATGGACGCCGACAAGGTGGGCGGCTACCAGCTCCTGGCATCGCCGACCCTGCACCCGGGGCAGCGCGTACGCGCGCGGGTGGACCTGGACGCCGCCGCGAGCGGCCCGGTGGCGTGCCGGCTGTGGGCCAAGGTGGTGCGCTCGGCGGAAGACACCGACATGGTGGCCTCCGATCCGGTGGAGCTGGCCCCCGGCGCCGGCGTCGAGCTGGCCTGGGTGGTGCCCGACACCAACGGCCACCCGGTTGCCCAGGTCGGCGTGTCCGCGGTCGCCGCCCCCGGGGCCGCCGCATCGGGTACGCTGTACCTGGACTGGCTGACCTGGGACGGCACCCCGCGCACGAGCCTGTCGCGGCCGAAGGGCGCCGTGAGCGAGCGCCCCAAGTTTCGCGTGCAACCGTGGTGGGGGCGGGCCTGGGTGAACGGCGCCTCCATGTTCTGGCCCAAGGACTGGGCGGAGCCGATGCGGCTGATCCAGAACGAGGGGGTCGGACTGGCGTTTCAGGGCAACGAGAGCTGGACCGACTACCGGGTCACCGCCACCATGCGCATCCACATGGCCAAGGCGGGCGGCATCGGCGCCCGCGCCGGCGGCATGCAGCGCTACTACGCGCTGCTGATCGGCGGCGACGGCGTGGTGCGCCTGGTGCGCCACGTCAACGAAACGGTGGTGCTCGGCGAAGCGCCGCTGGCCAACGCGCTCTACGAACAGCACCGGCTCACGCTGGAGGTGGATGGCTCCACCATTCGCGGCTCCGTCGCCGGCGGGCCGGCCATCGAGGCCACCGACGATGCGCTGCACGGCGGTGCGGTCGCCCTGATCGGCGAGGAGGGTCGCGTCGAGTACTGGGACGTCGATATCGAACCGGTGTAGCGGCACGCGGCGAAACCCCGGTCGCTCCGACCGGTGGTTCCCAGCCGCCGATACTCCATTACACTGCATTGTGTACACAACCGGCATAGACGGCTTGGCGACCGTGCCCCGCGGTCACGGGCTGCCGCGGCACGAACTGCAGGAGGAGAGAGCCGATGTCCAGAACGTTGTATCTGCTGCGTCACGCCAAGGCGGGATCGGCGGCCGCGGGCCGGCGCGATCACGACCGCGAGCTGACCGGCCGCGGACGGCGCGAGGCGGCGGCCCTGGGTGCCCGCTACGCCGGCGGCGGCGATCTCCCCGACCTGGTCGTTACCAGCACCGCGGCGCGTGCCGTGCAGACCGCCGAGTTGTGGGCGCAGGCGGCCGGGTTGCCGGCAACGGTGATCGTGCGCCGCGATGGGATCTACCTTGCGGAGGCGGAAGCCGTGTTGCGCCTGGTCCACGGCCTGGATGAGGCACTGCAGCGGGTGCTGCTGGTGGGGCACAATCCCACCTTCAGCGAGTTGGCCACCGGCCTGTCGCGGCGCTTCATCGCCCTGCCGACGTGCGCCATGGCCGTCCTGAGCGTCGTCGGCGCGTGGGCGGACGCCGGCGCCGCCTCCGCCCGCCTGCTGCGCATCGACCGCGGCCGGTAGCCGCCGTTCGTCTGCCTGGGGGGTGCCTGGGGAAGCCACCCCTACCCGAATCGCCGAGAATCAGGCATGCTCGCGCGCAATGGAACCGAACAATGGAAGTGGCCGACTGGCCGGCAAGGTGGCGATCGTCACCGGCGGCGGGGCGCGGGAAGGGACCGAGCTGGGCACCGGGCGCGCCAGCGCGGTAGCGATGGCGCGCGAGGGAGCACGGGTGCTGGTCGCCGACCTGCACCAGGAGAACGCGGAACGGACGGTGGCGGAGATCCGCGCTGAGGGCGGCGAGGCGGAGGCATTCGCCGCCGACGTGTCGCAGAGCGAACAGTGCGCCGCCATGGCCGCGGCCGCGGTCGAGCGCTTCGGCGCCCTGCACGTGCTTATGAACAACTGCGGGATAGGCGGCACCAGCGGCACCGTGAGTGGTATGGACGAGGCGATCCTGGAGCGCAGCCTGGACGTCAATCTCAAGAGCGCCATCTATTCCAGCAAGCATGCCATCCCACACATGGCGGCGGCGGGCGGCGGATCGATCATCAACGTGTCGTCCGTCGACGGCCTCACCGCCGGCATGATGACCAACGCCCCGTACGGGATCGCCAAGGGCGCGTTGCACATGCTGACCAAGACCACCGCGGTGTACCACGGGCGCGAGGGGATCCGCGCCAATTGCATCGCACCGGGGCACCTGCACGCCGCGTTCACCGACAAGTTCCCGGACCGCACCCGCGACCTGCGCCGGCGTGCCGGTCCGCTCGGCACCGAGGGCACCGCCTGGGACATCGCCTGGACGGCGGTGTTCCTGGCCAGCGACGAAGCGCGCTGGATCTCGGGCGTGGTGCTGCCGGTGGACGGCGGCCTGCTCGCCGCCGCACCGCTCACCGCGTACGCCTACATCGAGGACGTCAAGTACCTGTAGCAGGCCTCGGGCAGCCATGAGCCGCGGCACGTGCCCATCCGCGCCGCCCGGCGCGCGTGCTAGGCGGGCAGTACCTCGTGCACGGAGTCGCGCAGGATCTCCACCATGCGGTCGAGTTGCTGTTCGCTGGTGACCACCGGCGGCGCCAGCGGGAACACGTCGCCGCGCACGCGGCTGAACAGGCCGCGCGCCTGGGCGGCGGCGTGCACCCGGTTGCCCACGTTGTCGGCGGCGGGAAACTCCTCCTTGGTAGCCCTGTCGCGTACGATCTCCACGGCGCACATCAGCCCCTTGCCGCGCACGTCGCCGACGTGCGGATGGCCGGCCAGCGCATCGGTGAGGCCGGCCAGCAGGCGGTCGCCCTTGACGGCGGCCTGCCCCGGGAAGTCTTCGTCCAGAATGATATCGATGGTGCGCAGCGCCACCGCGCAGCCGGTCGGGTGGGCGCTGTACGTGTAGGCGTGCATCCACGGCCCGGAGGCGCCGTCCAGCACCTCGGCGATCGCGTCGTTCACGCCGACGCCGCCCAGTGGGAAGTAGCCTGAGGTCACCGCCTTGGCGAACTGCATCATGTCCGGCTGCACGCCCCAGTGGTCCAGGGCGAACAGCTTGCCGGTGCGCCCGAAGCCGGTGATCACCTCGTCGGCCGCAAACAGCACGTCGTAGCGGTCGCAGATCTCCCGGATGCGCGGGAAGTAGTCGTCCTGCGGCACGATTACTCCGCCCGCGCCCTGTACCGGCTCGGCCAGGAACATCGCCACCGTGTCCGCGCCTTCGCGCAGGATCGCGCGCTCCAGCTCGTCGGCGGCCGCCACTCCCTGGCTCACTCCCGGCGGGGCCTCGTAGCGGTACGGGTAGGGCGACGGAATGTGGATGAAGCCGGGCACGCGCGGCTCGAACGCGGGCCAGTAGGTGGCGATGCCGGTGGCGCTCATTGCGGCCAGCGTCACCCCGTGGTAGCCCCACTGGCGCGAGATCACCTTGGTCTTGTGCGGCTTGCCGCGCAGCTTCCAGTAGGAGCGCGCGAGCTTGAACGAGGTCTCGCTCGACTCGCCGCCGCCGGAGGTGAAGAAGAACCGGTTGATCGACGGGTAGGTGATCCCGGCCAGTCGTTCAGCCAGCTCGATGGCGGGCGGGCTGGAGCTGCCGGCGTAGGCGGAGCAGTAGGCGAGGGTGCTCATCTGCCCGGCGGCCGCGTCCGCCAGCTCGGTGCGCCCGTGGCCGGCCACCACGTTCCAGAGCCCAGACAGGCCGTCCAGGTACTCGTTGCCGTCGGCGTCTTCCATCACCGCGCCGTGGCCGCGCACCCACACGTGGCCGTCGGCATGGACGTTGCGGCTGTGGATCGGATGAATCAGGTGGCGCTGGTCGCGCTCCAGGAACTGGGTCTTCGTTGCGTGCTGCACGCGGCAAGATAGTACGGCCGGTGCGCGCCCGGCAACAAGCCGGCCGACTGTCCGCGACTGTCCGGGTTACGCCTCCCGGTACCTGGAGCTATTGTTCCCAGTAGCGCTTGAGCGCCGTCAGGCCCTCCTCGGCGTCCTTCTCGTCGATGCCGGAGTAGGCGAAGCGCACGTACGCCCGCGCCTCGCCGGGCAGCGAACGCCCGAAGTGGGTGCGGGCGCAGAACGACACGCCGGTCTCGTGCATGGTGGTGATGCGAAACGCCTGGGTGTCCTCGTCACTGCCCACCCGGTATCCGAGCCGGCGGTACACGTCGGTCACGTCCGGGAACAGGTAGAAGGTGGCGTCGGAGTCGGGCACCGTCACCCCGTCGATGCCGTTCAGCAGGTCGACAATGCGGTCGCGGCGGCCCTGCAGCGTGTTCACGATATGCTCGGACCCGCTCTGGTCGCCCTGCAGCGCCTCCACGCCGGCCAGTTGCACGAACTGGTTGGTGCACGACTCGTCGTTGGTGTTGATCTTGGTGACAATGTCGATCACCGGTTCCGGCCCCACCGCGGCGCCCAGCCGCCAACCGGTCATGGCGTACTTCTTGGAGAAGGTGTAGCCGATCACCGTGCGCTCGGCCATGCCGTCGAATTCGACGATGGAGTGGCTGTTGCCGGCGTAGCGGATGTCGATGTAGGGATCGTCGGACAGCACCCACAGGTCGCGGTCGCGGGCCAGGTCGGCGAGCCACTCCAACTCCTCCCGGCTGGCATCGGCGCCGGTGGGATTGTGCTGCGCGTTGACGATCAGCACGCGCGTGGTGTCGTCGACGGCGCGCTGCACGGAGTCGCGGTCGATGCGGAACCGGCCCTCGTCGAGGGTGTAGGTGTAGGGCTGGCCGCGCCCGCCGAGGAAGTCGACCTGCGACTCGTAGATCGGGTAGCCGGGATTGGGATACAGCACGCCGTCGCCAATCTCCATCACCGCCATCAGGAACTTGCCGATGCACGGTTTTCCGCCTGGCTGCACCGACACGTTGGCGGCATGGTAATCCACCCCGCGCTCCGTGCTCAGCGACTCCGCGAGCGCCTCGCGCAGTTGCGGTACGCCGCCGGCGGGGGTGTAGAACGTTCTGCCGTCGATCATCGCGGAGTAGGCGGAACGGATGATGTTCAGCGGCGTGCGAATGTTCATGTCGCCGAGGTGGAAGGGATAGACGCGGTGCCCCTGCGCCGCCCAGGCGGCCGCATCGCCGGATACGGCGAATGCCGTCTCGGTGCCGAGGCGGGAGATTCGGCGCGGGGTGCGGGGCCGACTCATGCTCAAACTGCTCATAGTTAATTGCTCCGAGTGTAGTGAATTGTGGCGCTTCGCACACGGTCAGGCGGGATCGAGCGCGGCGAGCAGGCGGCGCTGCCGGTCGAGGCGCTGCGCGCGGTCGGCCGCGAACCGCCGCACGCCGGCGATGATCGATTCGGTGTCCAGGTGCGCCTCGGCGATCACGTCCGCCTCGGTGCCGCCGGTAAGCCAGCGCTGGTGCCAGTCGGAGGTCAGCGAGTACTCGGTTACCAGCGGGCCGACGTCGCGCAACGGCCACATGCGCTGGGTGCCGGTGCTCACTACCATCAGGTCGGCGCGCGCCTCGGCCGGGAGCACGGCGTCGCGGTATGCCTGCGGCTGGCGGTCGAACAGCTCTTCGCTGACCGCGGCAACGATTTTCACGTTGACTCCCGCCTCCTCGAGCCGCGGGATCGCCTGCACCAGGTTGAAGGTGGAACTCGATCCCTGCACCACCACGTAGCCGTGGCGCGGGCGGCCGGCGTCGAAGTCGCGGATCACGTAGAAGCCCTTGGCGGCCGCGTCGCGGTCGCTGTCGGCGAAGGTGGAGCGGTCTGCCACCGGGAAGTCGGGCCGCGCCACCTCGATGACGATGATGCCGACCTCCGCCTCGCGGGCGGCGATCTCGGCGGCGGCGAAGTAGCCGGGCGCCACGTCGTTGTAGTCCCAGAAACTGACCACGATCGCCTGGCCCTTCGGGAACAGCCGCCACACCTGCGGCGCGAAGATGCCGAAGTGCGTGCGGGCATCGGCGGCGGTCTCGGGGCCGGAGTGGCCGGCGAGGATGTTCAGCACGCCGACGCGGAACGGGCTGTCCTGGTTCTGCTGGCTCCACACCCGCGCCGGCAGGTACATCAGCGGCGTGAACGCACCGTAGCTGCCGCTCAGCGCCCACACGCCGCCGTGCACGGCGGGATCCGGGGACGCGCTCTGGCCGACCAGGCCGATGGCGGTGAGAGTGTTGCAGGCCTCCTGGATGGCCGCCTTGAAGCGCGTACCCGCGGGGTTGCGCACCGGGTCGTAGTGGCCGGTGAGCGAGCCGCCCTCGACGTTGATCGATCCGGACAGGTCCGCGGCCACGGTGACGAAACGGTTGCCGGTGACGTGGTTCATCCACTTGATCACCTCGGAGATGGCGCGCCGTGTGCCGGCCACCTCACCGGGCTTCTTGAACAGGTTGAAGCTCACCTCGGACTGCTCGCCGCTGGTCGGGTGGGTCACCGTGACCGCGGTCGGCTCGGACGGCAGCGCGCTCACCCGCAGGCGGGGATCCTGAAACGGATCGATGCCCGCGTCGAAGCGCAACGGAAGCTCGCTCGGCACGGTGTCCGCGATCTCCAACAGGCGGTCCGCCAGCCATTCACCGAGCCCGTCCTTGTCCAGGGCGGACATCGCCACGTCGACGTTGGTCTTGAACTGGATCAGCCGCTCGCGCGGGTCGTCGACCGCGCCGTCACGGATGCCGGAGAACTTCACCCCGAAGCGATGCTCGAAGGTTTCGGCGAGCGCGACGAAGTAGGGCACGTTCATCTTCATCTCGTAGGGGTGGCTGTGGTAGCTGACCAACTGCTCGCCGAACCCGGGGATGGTGCCGTTGGCGGCGGCCGGCCACCAGCCCTTGGTGGTGCGCCCGACCACGATCATGGGGCGGCGGTCGTCCGCATCCCACTGCTCCATCGCCCGCATGGCGGCGAGGACCTCGTCATAGGAGTTGCCGTCGTCGAGCGACAGCACGTTCCACCCGTAGGATGCCCATTGCTCGGCGATGTCGTACCCGTCCATGCCGTCCGGCACCACGCCGCCCTGCAGCCGGTCGTCGATGCCGGCGTTGTTGTAGGACAGCAGGATGCGCAGCCGCTTGCCCACCTGCTGGGCGACGGCCTGGGTCTTGAGCTCCTGGGCATGGCCGGCGGTCATGGCGAATTCCCCTTCCAGTGCCATCACCTTGAGTGATGATGGTGCGCCGGCGAAGTCCCAGAACGCGGCCTTGCCGGCGGCGCTGCCGATACCGATGCCGGAGGGGCCGCCGTTCACGTCGTTGGTCACGTCGGTAGTTTCGGAGTGGCCCGCCAGGGCGCGGATGCCGCGCAGCCTGGCCTGGGCGAACAGCGGGTCGTCGGTCAGGCCGTGATCGGCGAGCAGGGTGGCCAGGGCGCCGGCGCCGCGCCGAAACCCGAGACAATCGATCGACAGCAGTCCCAGCTTCGGATCCGCGTAGTAGCGGTCATCGCCGGTGGCGGCGTGGCGGCGCGCCAGCGCTTCGCCCATGATCATCCACAGCGCGTAGGCGGTGGGTATGTTATGGCCGCCGGCGAGCAGGAAGCGGTCCGCGAACGGGTGCTTTGGGCGGCGGTAGTCGTAGCGCAGCCCGCCGGCGTCAGGGCCCGCCAAGTGCAGCGCGACGTTGTAGGGGGTGTAGGCCAGCGGCCCGCCGAAATGGCCTGTCTGCGCGTAGTTGCCGAGCAGGGTCAGGGTCATGGCGGTCAGAAAGCCCACCTGCTCGAATCGTTCCGCGTCGTAGGCGGGAACCGGCATCGCCCGCTCGAGCGGTGTGTGCGGGCGTTCCCGCTCTCGGATGCCGACGCTTGAAGTTCCGTTGGACCCTGCCATTGGCTGTTTACTCCTTGAATACGCCGCTGCGGCCGGGTCCCTCCGCGGGGCGAAGCGCCACCGCCGCAGCCGACCTGCACTATAGGGGCAAAGCGAAGCAACCGGCAAGATGGGCGGCCGCGGGATGCCACCGGGACCGCCGCCACCGGCGCCGCATCGTGCCCGAGCCGCGGCCCCACGCAGATGAGGCCGACCGCTTGCCGCGGATGCAAGCCGCTAAGGGCTCTGCGCGCCGACCGTTTCCACGTACACCGCGTACAGCGACTGGCTGGCGGCCATGAACAGGCGGTTCTTCTTGGCGCCGCCGAAGCACAGGTTGGCGCACCTCTCCGGCAGGTGGATCTGGCCGATCAACTCGCCCTCCGGGGAGAAGCAGTGCACCCCGTTGATGCCCTCGCCGCCGGCGGCCCCCGCCCACACGTTGCCGTAGATGTCGACCCGCAGCCCGTCGGAGTTGCCGGGGCTCATGTCCACGAACACCCGCTGCCGGCGCGCCCGGTTGTCGGCCACGTCGTAGCGGTAAATCACGCGCGGGGTGCCGGGATGGTGGGAAGCGCCGGTCTCCACCACGTACAGCCCGGCGAAGTCCGGCGTGAAGCAGATGCCGTTGGGCATCACCATGTCGTCCACCGCCACCGTGGCCGCGCCGGTGGTCGGGTCGAGGCGGTACACGCGCGCCGGCAACTCGTGCTCGGCCCAGTGACCCTCGTACTGGTACAGGGTGCCGTAGCCGGGGTCCGTGAACCAGATCGAGCCGTCGGGGTGGGTGCACAGGTCGTTAGGTCCGTTCAGCGGCTTGCCGTCGAACCGGTCGATCAGCACGGTGATCGAGCCGTCGTGCTCGGTGCGGGTGACGCGGCGGGAGTCGTGCTCGCAGGAAATCAGCCGGCCCTGGGCGTCGCGGAAATTGCCGTTGGTGTTGTTGGAGGGCCGGCGGAACTCGCTGACTCCGCCGCCGGCGACGTCATAGCGCAGGATGCGGTTGTTGGGGATGTCGCTGAACAGCAGGCAGTCGTGGTCGCCGAACCACACCGGGCCCTCGGCCCAGCGTGCGCCGGTGTACAGCCGCTCCACGGCCGCGTTGCCGATTCGCAGCTTGGCGAACCGCGGGTCGTGCACCTGCACGGCGGGGTCGGGATAGGCGACGATGCCGCTCCAGTCGCGTCCGGCGATCGGTGATTCAGATTCAATGGTGGCCATGGCCGCAGCATAGCACAGGCCACCGGGCGCGCCGCCGGGCGGCCTGTTCAGGAACTCAGCTTCTTGAGCTGCTCGATGATCTCGGACGTCTTGGGGCGGTCGCTGGTGCGCCGGCTGACGTGCGACCAGCGCACGATGCCGTCGGTGTCGATGATGAAGGTCGCGGGGGCGGCCAAGCTGTCGCCGCGCAGGTTGTACACGCCGTAGGCGTCCACCACGTCGGTGTCGCTGTTATACAGCACCGGGAATTCGATGCCGACCTTGCCGACGATCGACTGCGCGCCCGACAGGTCGTCGGTGCTGATCGCCAGCACCTCCGCTCCCAACTCGGTGATCTCCTCGTACTGTTTACTCAGCTCGACGAGCTGACGCCGGCAGTACGTTCACCAGAAGGCGCGGTAGAACACCAGCACCACCGCGTTCTCTTCCAGGGTGGCGCTCAGGGTATGGGTGTCGCCGGCCGCGCTCGGCAACTCGAAGTCGGGCGCCGCGGTTCCTGTCTCCGGTATCGCCGCCATCAGTGTAGCAGGAAGCAGCGCAACGAGCGCCAACACGACCAGTGGCCGCCGCCATGCCGGGCCGGCGTCGAGACTCCCCATGTCCTGCACTATACCCGCCATCCGGCGCGGCGGCAAGCGCGGCGGCTCGCGTCGAATGAAGTCATTGCAGTCGCTGGCCGGTAGCGTCGGACTTCAAGAGTCCGCCTCCTTGCGCGGGGCGGCCGCCGGCACCGGTTGCAGGTAGAGCTGGCGGTCGCGCGGGCCGTCGAATTCCATGAAATAGACCGCCTGCGAGTGGCCGAGCTGCAGCCGGCCGCCGGCGACGATCAGGCTCAGCGAGACGCCGACCAGCGCCGACTTGATGTGGCCGGCGGCGTCCTGCGGCGTGTCATGCTGATGCTTGAAGTCGATCCGCGTCGGCACCAGCCGGTTCAACTCGTCGGCAACGTCTTCCAGTCCGAGAGGATCGGGAAACGACAGTATCGCGAGGCCGGCGGTGGTGTGCGGGATGGTGGCGACCAGCACGCCGCAGCGCAGCCCACTGGCCGCCACCACGGCGTGCAAGGCGTGCGTCACCACGTGCGGACCGTTGGCCGTGGTGCGAAAACGGTGGATGTGCATGGCGTCAGTCTTCCTTGTTCGGGTTGTTGCCTGCCGGGAGCAGTTGCGAATTCCGGGTGGTGGCGCCGTCGCGGCAGTCGCGCCAGCGGCCGCGCGCGCCGCGCCCATATTCGGTGCCTTGTTCGGCGCTCAGCCAAGCGGCGAAAAGCGCCAGCGCGGCGGCATGGGGCAGGGCAGGGAGCGAGTCGCCGTCACCCGCGGACAACGCCATGGCATTCCGGAACTCGCCGGCCAGCGCCGGATCGGTCAGCACCCGGTAGGGGCGGCCAAGGCGCCGCAGGAGGGGCTCGATCTCTCGCACCCGCCCGAGGTCGCGTGCCGGGGGCGGGCACAGCACGAGCGTCGCGCAAGCCTCCGGATCGTGCGCGAAGTAGCCAAGGTGCACCCACTCCTCGACATCGTGGTCGGTGGCCGGCACCCCGGTTGCTTCAAGCAGCTTCGCGCGGCCGTACGCGGCGGCGGCACGGGCCGGGCCGGCCGCCAGCAGCTCGTATCGGCGGTGACCGCGCCAGTGCCGGGCCAGCGCCGCCAATTGCGGCTCGATCGCGGGCAGCATGCGCGCCAGCAGGTCGGCGGTGCGCGGTATCCGGGTGCGCAGGCGATCCGCGTCCGCCTGGTGGAAGCGGCCGCGCACCTCCCCGATGCGCACCGCGAGCAGATAGAGGGCCGCCGCACTCAGGAAGAACGAGCGCACGCCGGGCGCCGCCGGGAACGGCGGCAGCGTGATCGGCAGGCAAAGCTCGGCGGCACCTGCCAGGCGGCTCTCCGGGTTCGCGGTCAGCGCGACGGTAAGGGCACCGCGCTGCCGCCACTGCTGCGCCGCCTCCACCGTGCGCGCCACGTCTCCGGATGAACTGACGGCGACTACCAGCGGGGCATGCGGGTAGCGGGCGCGCGGCAACTCCGGTTCGAAGCGGGCCGCCTGCATCGCGGTCAGCGCCCGGCACGGGATGCCGGTGAGCCGCACCCAGGCTTCGCGCACCAGTTGGCCGGCGATCCGCGAGTCGCCGCAACCGGTCAGAATTACCTCGCGCAGCGCGAATATCGCCGGTGTCGGAAGGAGGCCGCGAGTGGCCGCCTCCACCGCCTCGTACTGACCGGCGAGCAGATCGGGAAGGCTGAACACCTGCGCCCGCATCGCGTTGTCGGCGCCCGCCACCGGCGCGCTCATCGCGCTGCTCCCGCGCCCACAACGCCGCCGCACGCACCATCGCCGAGGCCGCCGCTGCCGCGTGCACCGGCGCCGCGCACCCCGCCGGCGCCCGGCTCGCCACCTCGC
>JAPPGB010000134.1 GCA_028821475.1 Spirochaetaceae bacterium | reverse complement strand
GCCGAGTCCATCAGCGAGTTGCCCACCACCAGCACGAAGGTGCCGATCAGGATGATGGTGCCGACGATCAGGCTCTTGGCGCGGTGCTCCTGCAGGTTGCGGAACGCGATGCGCCAGACCACGCTCACGCCGCCGGCTCCGGCGCCGTCCTGAAATCCGCGGTCACCAGCCCGTCGTGCAGGCGGATGACGTGGTCCGCGATGTCGACTATCGCCGGCTTGTGCGTGGAGAAGATGAACGTCGTGCCGAGTTCCGCGTTCATGCGCTTCATCAACCCGATGATCTGCGCGCTGGTTTCGGAATCCAGGTTGGCGGTCGGCTCGTCGGCGAGCACTATACGCGGCTTGTTGGCCAGGGCGCGGGCAATCGCCACCCGCTGGCGCTGGCCGCCGGACAGCTCGGCCGGGCGGTGGTCGCGATGCTCGTCCAGTCCCACCGCATCGATCAGGTAGGCGACCCAGTCAGCGCGCTCGGCTTTCGGAACCCGCGCCTGGCCGATCAGCAGCGGGAACTCCACGTTCTCGGTGACGTCCAGGACCGGGATCAGGTTGAACGACTGGAAGATGAACCCCAGCACCTGGTGACGGAGGTCGGTCACCGCGCGGTCGGTCAGGCCGGCGGTATCGGTGTCCATCACGCGCACCGTCCCCGAGGTCGGGGTGTCGATGCAGCCGATCATGTTGAGGATCGTGGTCTTGCCGGACCCCGACGGGCCGGCGATGGAAACGAAGTCGCCCTCTTCGATCGCGAAGCTGACGCCATTGACGGCGCGCACCAGCGTCTTGCCGAGCGGGTATACCTTGTGTACGTCGGTGAGCGTGACGGCGGCCACGCCAGGAAACGTACCGCCGGCCCCGCGGCAATTCCACCGGCCGCGGCCGGCGTTCATGAGCAGTTCATGCCGCTCGCGGCGGCGGTGCGCCGGTGCGCGCAGGCAGCGGCTGGTGTCGGTGTCCGGGACTCCCTCTACACAGGAAACGAACGGTTGCCGCCCTGCTGCCGGCCGCGAAGCGCGGCGCACCACGCTGGCCGAATCGGTAGCGGGCCGGCGGCGCAGTCCCGCGGACGCCTCATCGTGTCGCGGGACCGCGCAACGGCGCGCCGCGCGTGGGCGAGAACGTGCAGGGACACCACAATGGGTGCCGGTCAGCTTCCGGCGGCGAGCCAGGGCGCCGTCAGCCCCAGGGCGGCGAGCTTGGCCTCGGCCTCGGTGCGCTCGCGGTTGCGGCGCAGGAGCGCGGCTCCCGACGCACCCGGCGGCGGGTCGGCGCGGCGGCGCAGCCAGCCCGCCCGCTCGGCGATGCGCAGCGCCTCCTGCCGGCGGCCGGCGTTCAGGCAGGCGGCGATCTCGCGCTCGGCGCGGGTCAGCAGCAGGCCGCCGGCGCGGTAGTCGAGGTACGCCTCCCAGGCGAGCGGCACCCAGCGGCTCACCACCTGCTCGCCGATCAGGGTGGCGTAGGCACGGATCTCCTCCTGGGCGTGGCTGTCGGCGCGCAGGCCCAGGAAGTGCAGCAGGTTGTGCAGGTCGATCTTCCAGTACGCCTCGGTGTAGGTGGACAGCGGCAGATCCTTGCGCGCCTGCTCGCGCGCCACGCCGGCATCCAGGCGCTCCTGGTAGACGGCGCGCGCCTGCCTTTGCAGGCCGGCCTCGGCGGCGGACAGCCGGGCGCCGGCGGCCGGGTCGACGCGCCCCTCGGAGCCCTGCCGGTTGGTTGCCTTCTGCAGGCGCCACTGGTCGGGGGCGGTGCGGCTGGCGGCGTCGATCGCCACCGAGTAGCGGGTCGAGTACTCGTTGACGTTGGCGGTGCGGTGGCGGATCCACTGCCGCCAGCAGTCCATCGGCACCCGCACGTGCAGCTTGATCTCGCACATCTCGAACGGGGTGGTGTGCCGGTGGCGCAGCAGGTAGCGGATCAGCGTGCGGTCCTCGCTGACCCGCCGGGTGCCGGCGCCGTAGGAAACGCGCGCCGCCTGCACGATGGCGGCGTCGCTGCCCATGTAGTCCACCACCCGCACGTAGCCGTCGTCGAGCACCGGCAGCGGTTGCCCCAGAATCGTCTCCAGCTCCGGCGCCGGCGGACGGCGGCTCGCGGGCTGCGCATCCCCGCTCATCGAGCCGCCGCCGAGGACGCAGCCCAGGCGACTTGGCCTGCGCCCGTCACGACGACAACGGCGGCCCGACTCGGATCCGTGTCCGTGTCCGGTGCCGCCCGCATGCCGCACCCGACCCCGCAGTGGCCGCCCGCAATGGACGCGCGGGCCACGGGTGCGGTCGCCTTCCGCGTCGCGGGCCGACCGTGCCGCTTCATGCGTCGTCCGCGAACAGCTCCTCGCCGTGCTGCAGGCGGCGGGCGATCACCGCCGTCTGGTAGCCGGCGCGCTGCGTCGGGCAGTGCGCGGCGAGGTTGCGCACCACGCCGACCATGATCTGCTCGGCGCCGCGGTCGTTGCCGCGCGCGGCGAGCTGCGTGGCGGCCGCCTCCAGCACCTGCAGGGTGTGGAAGTCCAGGTCCTCGCGCAGCGTGGCATAGGCCAGCCGGTCCACCAGGCGGCCCAGGTGGGCGGGCCAGTCGGCCGCCGGCGTGCGCAGGTAGCTGCCGGTCAGGTCGGCGGCGCGCTCCACCTCGGCGCGGTTGTCGAGTGCGGCGAGCAGACCGTCGAGCAGGCCGGCCGCCGCGGCATCGTCCGCGGCCGGGCTGGCGGTGCCGCGCTCGGCCGGCAGCTTGGCAGCCGGCACGTTCAGGTAGCGGTCCATGTAGACGGCGATGGCGGCCTGGTACAGCGCCCGCACCACGTCGGGGCCGCCGGTGCGCAGCAGGGCGCGCTGCACGGCGTTGCAGAAGATGAGCGTATGCTGTGGGTTGAACCAGTCGCTGACCTCGTTGGAGGTGGCGAAGCGCGCCAGCCGCAGGCCGGCGGCGCGGGTGATCGCCGCGCCCACCGCGGCCGGAGCGGCGCCGCCGGCGAGCGCCTCCTCCACGGCGGCCAGAACATCGAGCGGATCATCGCCGAGAACCCGCTCCACCAGGGCGTCTTCGGCAGCCTCGCCGAGCAAACCGCGCGCACCGGCACCGGCACCGGCGCCCGCGCCGGCCGCGCCCGTATCGGTCGCCGCGGCAGCCGGACCGTGGGGAATGTCCATCGCCCCGGCGCCGCGTCGATCAGGCGCGCCATCCGCGGGCGTGGTGGCGGCAGCGGCACCTGGCGCGCCACCGATGGCGCTCTCGTCGCCGGTCCGGGCGGCCGTGGCGGTGCTAGTGCCGGTCGGCGCCGTGCCGGTCGGGGCACGGACGCCGTTTGCGAGCAGCTCGGGCAAGCGTTCTTCGGCGGCGCGCACGGCGGCGGCGATCTCCACCGGGTGGTGCCACGGGGTGTTCTCCTCCTCGCCGCGGGCGTCGGCCAGCGCCGGAGCGAGCAGGGCCAACAGGTCGTCGGGCGCGGCCCCGTCGAGCAGGTCGGTAAGCTCCAGGGCCTTGTTGCAGGCGTCGAACAGGTGCCCGGTGTTGGCGTACAGCCGGTCCGCCGCGGCGCCGTACAACAGGTCGGCCAGCTCCGCCGCCGGCATGCCGTTGGCCACGCCGGCGAGCAGGGTGCGCTCGACCGCGTCGCGGTGTCGGGTCAGCACCCACTGCCTGAGCCACCCCTTCAGGGCCGCGTTGGGGGCCGGCGCGGCGAGCGGGTCGCGCGGCCGGCGCGCCGTGCCGGCGTTCGCCTCGTCGGCCAGTTGGCGCACCGCGTAGCTCATCCCCAGGTACAGTGTCTCGTCGCTCAGCCAGGGCGCCAGGCGCGCGACGCAGGTGAGTCGCACCATGCCTTCGCCGAAACTGGTCACGTTGGCCGCGGCGTAGTCCACCACGCTCGCCACGATCGGCATCAGGCCGCCATTGCCGCCGAGCAGGCTGATCAGGCTCTTGGCCTGCACCAGCCCGACCCCCATCTCCATGCCGCGGCGCAGGCGCAGCCGGTGATAGGCGGCATCGCGCGCGCTGCGCGGGCGGGTGGCCACCCACACCTCGCCGCCGCGCACCTCGGTGGGGTAGGAGATGGCGTCGTCGGCCCACAGGTCGAAGGTGCAGCCGCTCGCCAATTCGAAGCGCGCCTCGTGCCAGTGGCAGGTCAGGATGCCATCCTTGACGCTGCCGCGGTCGAGCGGAAACCCCATGTGCGGGCAGCGGTTGTCCACCGCGTGGATCTGTGCGCCGTCCGCAAACACCGCCACCGAGCGGTCGCCCGCCTGCGTCACCACCACGCCGCGGCGGCGTACTTCATCCAGGCTCGCGACCGGAACCATTCCGTTGCTGCCCTTGGTGCCATTACTGGTGCCCATTGCTTTCCCTCCTCGCCGGCGGCAGCGCGTTGGCAGCCCGTGGCGAACCACGCACCGCCAACTCGTAGCGCCCCGAATTTGTAGCCTTCGGACGCCGCTTCCGGACCAGCCGGCCTTCCACCAGGAGTCTGTCGAATCCGGCAGTCTCCTAGTGGTGAAACAGGCGCAGGCCGGTCATTGCCATCACCAGCCCGTGCTCGTCACAGGCCTCGATCACGTCGCCGTCGCGCAGCGATCCGCCCGGCTGCACAATGTAACGTACGCCGCAGCGTCGCGCCACGTCGATGCTGTCGCGATGCGGGAAGAAGCCATCCGAGGCCAGCACCGCGCCATCGAGCCCGGCCAGCCACTCGGCGCGCTGCTCGGCCGTCAGCGGCGGCGGCATCTCCTCCACCTGCGCGCGCAGCCAGGCATCGTCGGTGACCTGCACCCCGCCCACGTACTGGGTCATCCAGGTGTCGCGGTCGTGGCGGCGCGTGCCGGGGCGAAAGCGCACCTCGCGCAGGACCGGGTGAAAACGCAGGTGCCAGGCGCACGCCTTGTCGACGGCGAGCTGGGTGCAGTGGATGCGCGACTGCTGGCCCGCGCCGATACCGATGGTCTGGCCGCGAAACGCGATGCACACCGAGTTGGACTGGGTGTACTTCAGAGCGATCAGCGCGAGCAGCATGTCGCGCGCCGCCGGCGGCGGAATCTTGTGTGCCGCGGTGGGGACATTGGCCAGCAGCCCGCGGTCGATGGCGGTATCGTTACGCGGCTGTTCCAGGGTCACCCCGAACACTTCGCGCCGCTCGGTGGCCGGCGGCCGGTAATCGGGATCGATCGCCAGCACGCGGTAGCCGCCGCCCTTCTTGGTGCGCAGCACCGCCAGCGCGTCGCGATCGTAGCCCGGGGCGATGATGCCGTCCGACGTTTCCCGCTTCAGAAGCCGCGCGGTGGCCACGTCCACCCGGTCGCTCACCGCCACCCAGTCGCCGTAGGAGCTCATGCGGTCGGCGCCGCGGGCGCGGGCGTAGGCGGCGGCGGTCGCCGACAGCTCGCCCGTGCCGGCCGCGAACACCCGCCGCTCGGCGTCGGTCAGCGGCAGCCCGAGCGCCGCCCCCGCCGGGCTGACGTGCTTGAACGAGGCCGCCGCCGGCACCCCGGCGGCCGCGCGCGCCTCGCGCACCAGTTGCCACGAGTTCAGCGCATCGAGAAAGTTGATATAGCCGGGCGCCCCGCCCAGCACCGTGAACGGCAGCGCCCCGGACGCCGTGACGCGGGCGCCCGCCTGGTGCGGGTTGGTCCCGTAACGAAGCCGCAGCTCAGCCACGTACGCCTCCCACCGCGCACGGCCCGCGCCCACCCCGCGGCACCACCGGCGTGCCGCGCACCCCGAACACACCGACCGCCCCCACACGCGGCTCCACTGCCGCAACAAGCGCCCGCGCCACGCCGGAGGTCGCAAACCGCGTACCGACACCGGCGCCAGTGCCGGGCCGCCGCGTCGACTCCGCGGCACCGCCCGCGTTGGACTCCGCTGCAGCTACGCACTCTCCCCGTTGCCGGCGCTGCCGGCGCCGAGCACCACCGTCGCACGGGACGCCGCTTCCGCCACGGGCGTCCCCGCCACCCGGCGCACCCCGCTCACGGCGCGCGGCGCCACCTGCCTCCGCGGCGCACCAGGCGGTCGTACCGGCCGGCAGACTCGCGGCAGCGTTGGACGCCGCCGCGATCCCGCGGCGAAGCCCGGGCTCAACCACGTCTGTTCCTCCGTGGCACAAGTGCTACCGCGGCCGGCTCCGCCGCCGAAGCGGACGCCTCCCACAGCGCGGGCGCGGGGCGGCGGCCAGGCATCGGCTCAGCCACCGGCAATCGTCCTCGCCGGCGGCGGTGGCTCGTTCGACGTCCCTGACGCGTCGGGTCGGGACATTCCACGGGTACCGAGCGCCGCTTCCGCGCCGGGTACGGATCGCGGCGTAGACACCACCGCCGGGACGCGCGCCGACAAGGCGGCTCGACGCAGTTCGGCCACCTGGTCGCGGAACGATGCCGATTGCATCAGCGGCGCACGGCGTAGGTCGGCCAGCGTCGGTGCGCCGCACAACGTCATCGCCACCCGCAGCTCGTGTCCGACGCGCCCGATCAGCGCCAGCGCGCCCTCGGTGCCGCCCGCCATCACGGCGCGGATGAACGGCAGCGCCATGGCGCCGAGGCCGGCGCCGAGCGCGAGTGCCTTGGCTAGGTGCACGCCGTGGCGCAGGCCGCCGGAGGCGATCACGCGACCCGCTTTTTCGCTACCGAGCGCCGCCAGCAATACCCCGGTCGGCAGCCCCCAGTCGGCGAACGCACGTGCGCTCTGCCGCTCCGGGGCGGCCAGCCGTTCTCCCTCCACCGCGATCCAGTTGGTGCCGCCGGCACCGGCCACGTCCACGTAGCGCACCCCGTAGCCGAGCAACAGGCGGATCTCTGCCGGACCGATGCCGAACCCGGTCTCCTTGACCAGCACCGGCACCCCGCAGCCCGCCACGGCGCCGGCGATCGCCTCCAGCAGGCCGCGGAAGTCGCGGTCGCCGCCCGGCTGAAACAGCTCCTGGCCGGCGTTCAGGTGGATCACCAGCGCCTGTACCTCCAGGCGCTCGAGCAACGGGCGCAGCGCGCCGGCGCCGAGGTCGCGGAGCTGCACCGCACCCAGGTTGGCGAGCACCGGCACGTCGGGCGCGTGCGGCTTGACGTGGAAGTCGGCGAAGGTGTCCGGATCGCGCAGCAACGGGCGAATCGATCCCACCCCCACGGCGACGCCGGCGCGCTGCGCCGCCTCGGCCAGGGCGCGGTTGGCGCTGCGCCCGCGTCCCGAGCCGCCGGTCATGCAGGAGATCAACAACGGCAGCCGCAACCGCGCACGCAGAAATCGCTGCCCGGTGTCGATGGCGCCGTAGTCCAGCTCCGGCAGTGCGCGGTGCACCAGCCGTACCTGGTCGAGACTGGTGCCGCCGGCCGCCGGGTCGGGGTAGCGCTCGTCGTCGAGGCAGATGTCGAGATGATGCTCCTTGCGGACACTGATTTCGGCCGCGCTGCCCGCGTTGGCCTCTCCGTCTGCGTTGGACGCTTCGCCGGCGGCGGCGACGGGATCGTTCCAACTCATTGGGCGGATCCCGCGTGCCGGTAGGTCCGATAGCCGTCCTCGCGAACCCCGTGCAGGTAGAAGCCGCCGGCCGGAACCTGGCCCGGGGCCGGTTCGGCGCCGCGCCGGCCGGGATAGTCGGCGATCCAGGCATCGTACGCCGCCAGCGGCGCCTCCACTCCCTGCTCGATCTGCGAATCGAGACACCAGCCTCCGAGCACCGCGCCGGCCTGCCGTCCGACTCGCGCCGAGAACGCCAGCGCGGTGTTGCCGGAGCCGTACGCCACCAGCACCATGCGCTGTCCGGCCAGCGCCGACCGGCATTCGCGGTGACGCGCAGCCAGCAGCGCCGCCACGCTCAGAAACAGCGCCCCCGAGTACACATTGCCCACCACCGCGGCCGGGGCGGTGCCGTCCGCGAACTGGCGCCCGGCCAGATACCGGGCCGCCACTGCCGCGTCGCAGCCCAAGTGGCGCTGCACCAGCCTCGCCATCGTCTCTTCCGGCAGCGAGCGGAACGGCACGTGCAGCGCAAGCAGCCCGGCCTCCTCCAGCAGCGCCGCCATGCCGCACCCGGTGCGGGCGCCCAGGTCCAGCAGCGCCTCCTCCACCGCCCGCTGATAGCACTCGATGGAAAACCGCCCCCGGACGCGCGCCGCCACCGAGCCGTGCGGGCGGAAGAAATCGTCCACGTCGCGCGACGCGTAGCCGACCGCCGTGAAGTCGATCTGCAGCAGGCGCGGGTCGGGCTCCACCAGCAGCGCAACCGCGGCCGCGCCCTGGGTAATCTCGGCGCTGCTGCCCGGTGCGTAGCGCGCCTCGTCGGTACAGATGATCAGCCCGCGCCCGGCCGCGCCGCGGCTCACCTGCAGCATCGCCCCCACGCTCGCCAGACCGATCGCGCCGCCGGCGCAGGCGTGCTGAATGTCGAAGGTGGACAGCGCCCCCGACAGCGCGAATCCGGCGCGCTGCAGCATGCCCTGCACGTGCGCCGCGACCGGCTTGGCCTGGTCGACACCGGTCTCCGTGCCCACCACCAGGTAGCGCAGCGAGCCGATCTCGGCCTCGCCCATCCGTTCGAGCACCGCGGCCGCCGCCTGCGCCGCCATCGTGGCGGAATCCTCCCACGGCTCCGGGAAGCGCAGCGACTCCTGTCCGGTGCGCCGCCGCGCCCGCGCCAGGGTCCGGGCCCACTGCGGGTCGCGTTCACGGTGCCGTGCGATCAGCGTATCGAGCGAAATCTGTAGACGGGGGATATATACGGCGATGTCGCCGATCCCGAAGGATCTCTCCATCAGCGCCGCGCCACCCTACCCGCACCCGCCACTTCCTGTCCACCCCATCTGAGTCAGTCAGTCGAGTCAGTCAGACTAATAGTCAAACTAGAACCGGTGATCGTACCCCCTACCACCATCCGTCCACCCTTAACGGCCGTCGACCTCCCGGCTCGAGACCTCTCCCAATTCCCCAACACGCCCCCGCTTGATCCCGAACGGCGGTATACGACAATAATGGCACCATCGATACCGTTGTGGAATCTCTCGACACCCAATCCGCCAAACCGGCCGACCTCCAACTCGGCCGCGGTGCGTCAACGCGAGTACAACTGCGT
The DNA here is from genome assembly GCA_028821475.1 of Spirochaetaceae bacterium. GTDB lineage: Bacteria > Spirochaetota > Spirochaetia > SZUA-6 > Bin103 > Bin103. The sequence goes on along the minus strand of JAPPGB010000134.1, from coordinate 23,920 downwards.
CGGCCAAACACCGTCCGCAATTCAATAGAGAACGGAACTCGCGTAGCGTGCCGTTGCTCACTTCCACGCACTGCACCAAAGGAACTCACACGGAGTGTTTGATAAGGAACTTATCCGAAAGATCAACTCCGGCCGGTGTATGGTACTCGTAGGAGCAGGTCCCTCTTGTGAAATGGGATACCCTTCATGGAGCGATCTTGCTAGGCAGTCATATGAACAGCTTCAAACTCGCCCCGAGTACGTTGATCCCGCGTCCTACGATAAACATCTCCGAGAAAGAACCTATCCCCACCTCTTCCGCCAAATCCAGCGTGATCTAAAGAATAGTCGAGAGGCGTTGGTACAGCTCATTGGGCCTCTGTTGAGACCCAGTCAACCCACGACGGGAGCGATCTACCGACTAATTGCCAACTGGCCGTTTGCCTGTTACCTCACAACAAACTATGACGACGAAATCCACAAGCATCTCTCATCAATTGGCCAGCACTTCGCCGTGGTCAGGAACCGACCACAGGATTTCTATGTCTGGCGTGATGGAGTGAGTAGTGTTGTCCAAAAGCTGCACTCAGACCTTAACCACCCGAGAGAACTTATCCTTACGTCGGAAGACTACACTCGTCTCGACATCGAACCCGGTGGACAATACTATCGTGACGGCTTACTACGTATCTTCACGATGTTTGACGTGTTGATAATTGGACATAGTCTAAACGACCCTGACATCAGCTTGATTCTTAAGTTGGCAAGATCGTTACGCGATCCGACCCGGCCAATATATATGATCGGCACTGGATTCACACTTGCTGACGAGAAAGACTATTTCGAACAGTACAATATAGTCCTCGTTCAATATCCAAATGACGACGGTAATCATGCAGAACTCCTCCGGCTACTGAGGACAGCCGATCGTTTCATTGTCTCGCGACGGAGACACGCAGGCACGCCCTCAACGGCACCGCAGTCTGCAGATGTGACCTCCGCAGCGATGACGATCTCCTTGTACAGGCGACTCCAAGGCGTTACTGCTACGGACTATCTCTCGCCGCTGATCCTCTCAGGACTTGCCGCATCTCCGTTAGAGTGCACGCAAGTCACCAAACTCGGCGAGCTGCCCATGTTGAACGCAGTGTTGCGCCAAAGAGACGGCTACGAGGGTCATATATCTGACGCCTTAGCGCAACTCTCCGCGAGCGGCCACGTCTTGACCGCAGACAATGTGGTGTCTCTCACGGACGAAGGACGGTCTACAGTCGCCGAATTTCAGCGGGTGCGTGAGATAGAGCTGGATCAAGCATACGGCCAATTTCGCATTACCCTTGCTAGATCCTTCTCCAATATCAACGAGTCCGAGCTGAACCAGTGCGAGCTTCTCGCCGAGAGGGCAATCGTCTCCAGCTTCGCCGACCGAGGAACCACGATCGCGAACAAGGTGTTCTCCGATCAATCGCCCCGTGCGCACGAGCTTTCGGATGTATTCGCGAACGTGGCGGACCAAGCGGCATATCTACAGGAAGCTCCGCTTCGTGGTGCGTTCATCGAGGCGATGCACGAGTTCCTTGTGGAGCCTAACGAACAACAGAAGCGGTACCTTGCCTCGGTGTCGCAGGGGTACTTTCTTTATCACTTACTTGGTTTAGATCCGACTTGCGGTGAGACGCGCCGAGAGATATTTCACAAGACGCTGTGGTTGTGCGACTCTAGTGTTATCCTCCCACGGATCGCACTCGGCTGTCACAACCACGCGCACGCGTATGAGTTATTTCGTATGCTAGCCGCCGAAGACGCTTTGCTGTATACTACACCAAAGCTACTGCGGGAAGCTTGGTCCCATTTCAGCTGGGCCCTACATTTTGTGGAGGAACGCGGTTCGCGTTCGTTGGATCTGCTACGCGCGGCGCTGGTAAAGGGCAGCTTTCGACAGAATCTATTCCTCGACGGTTATATTCGGTTGCGAGCCGACGGAGATGTCGGAACCTTTCGAGAGTACATTTCACGCATATGCGGTGGTAACCGAGTCAGCCGGACGGCATTTGAAGAGCAAGTAGCGAGTCTTGGGCTGCAGGTGGTCGACATGTCACGATCTCCAGGATTTGGCTCGGCGGACATCGGTAATGTCGAGCAGACCAAGGTCGAAATACACACGGCACGCGTGGATCGTGGTACCTATCGGTCGGAGCTTCAAGTAGAAGCGGAAGCTGAAGTGTCGATGCTTCTCAGTAACCTAAGGTCAGGGGATTACGAAGTTCCCGGACTTCGTGATGCTGAACACTTCTACTTTGTATCACAGAGCTTGATTCTTGATCGTGTGAATCGAGAAGATGCGCTGCTCATAGGTGCCGTAGGCGGCTTGGTCACGGCGACGGGCGATAGGGAAAGTGTCCAGGACGTAGGAGGCTTCCTTGCGGGACAGGCCATAAAGGTGGAAATAGAGGGCGTCGAGCCGCGCACGGAGGTGGCGTCGCTGCTCAGGGTTCCACGTGACCGGGGGCCCGTCATAGTCCAGATCCCGCGCGAGGGGCGCCATGTCGTGAGCGGTGTAGGCGAGCTGCAGTAAGTGGTCGCGGACCAGATTTCGGGCGGTCGTTCCGCCGAAGCGTCGATTGTATTCAGGTTGGGCGACGACAGGGAGCTGTTCCACGACGAACCAATTTAGGTGTTGCCCTTGAACTTTCTGACGGGCAACGAAATCGTATGCGGTGGAATTGAGGCAGGCAGCGAGAAGCCAGACGTGCTCACGGTAAGCATTCGATTCTTTGGGAAGTGGCAAGAGCAACGGCAACGTGTTACTGAAGCCAGCGCAGGGCACCAGACTCGCGATCATGGTGCGTACATTCGTCGGAGCGGTGACATCCTTGAATGCTACGGCCCAACCGAGATTGGCTGGCCAATCACACGCATCGGCTCGAACCCAGAACTGGGGGGTCGGAAGCCACTCGGGATCGGTGTGCTGCTGCGCGGTGGCCACTCGTGGTTGGGCGGGCCTGTTCAGGTTGCTACGGTTGACGGTGATGCTAGCGGCGCGGTGGTCGAACGCCTGTACCATCTTTCCCTCATACAGCGGAAGGTACAATTCGTCACCCTTCTTCCATCGGTTGCCCGTGACGCGGTAGAACCCGTCGGCGTCGAGTTGCGCCGCGGTCCGGAAGAGACCGGAATCATTGGTCATGTCAAACATCCGATGGTAGCGCACCGGCCAAGCGCGGCGTTCCTCGGTGCCTGAGCGGTCTACGAGCACCGAATGGGTCTCGTAGATGCGACGCGTAATGTCGGCGTCTCGGCGGGTGCGGAACACCGGCGCGGTGCCGGTGTTCGGGTTGACGCGGGAGAAGTCGCTCGGCGTCAGCGGGAAGCAACGCTGCGGGTCATCCACCTCCCGGGTGTCGTACAGGAAGAAGGCGCACATGGTTTGGTCGAATCGGCGTTCCTCGCCGCCGAACACCAGGGCGCAGAACTTGAACCGCGAATCGACATCCGGGAAGAACGGTGGCAAGTCGGTTCCAAGGCGGCGGTTCTCGAAGTCGAACAGGCCGCCGATTCTGCCGGTGGTGGAGAGGCTCTGGAAGAAGCGGGCGGCGGTCTTGTCGGCGTAGATTCCGGACGGGGTGAGGAGTCCTACCAGTCCGTCCGGCTTGATCAGGCTCATGGCGCGTTCGACGAACAGCGAGTAGAGGTTGATGTCGCCGCCACCCAGCAACGGGAAGGCTCCACACGCACGGACCACGCGGCCGAGCTGGTCGGCGCGCTCCTTGGCAGCGTCAAATTGGGCCGCCAGCGGCTCGCCCCGCTCACGCAACCGGCGGATGGCAGCCCGCCGTGCAGCGGCGGTGGTGGCGTGCGCGATGTCCGACGCGCGTGTCGCGAACCACTCCACTTCCTGCAGCTTGATGCGGTCCCAGGGAGGATTGCCGATCACCGCGTCGAAGCCTCCCTCGGGCCGACCACTCTGCCAGTCCCGCCACACCCCGGGGAAGGCGGCCTCCCAGTGCAGGAATTCCTCTTGCCTCGCGATGGCCCGGGCTTCCTGCCAGCGCGTACGTAGCGTCGCCAAGCGATCGGGATCGGCGCCAGCGTCGCCGCGGAGGAATGAATCCGGCCCGTGCGCCAGAATCCGGTATGCATCGGTCGGGTTGTGGCTGAGCGCTTCGGCAAGCGGCGTCTCGTATTGGGAGCGCGCTTTGTGTTTCATGCCGGCGGTCATCCACTGCAGCCCGCACAGGCAGTCAAGCAAACCTCTCAGGTCGGCCGTGGTCGCCTCCACGTCGTGGAACACGGTAGCCGACTCGTGCACCTCCACCACGTCGGCATCGGACATCTCCTCGATCCGCGCCATCCCCTCGGCCGCGACCTCCGCTCCTGCCATCGCCGATGCGGCAAACAATCCACCGAGCCGATCCAGCTCCCGGATCGCATCCCGCACGCGGATGCCAACCAGCGAATCGCCGCACCTGAGGTGATGGTCGAGGAACGACAGCGGTGCACCCACGGTGAAGCTGTGCAACCATAGGGAGACCTTCGCCAGCTCCACGGTCAGGCGGTTCTTGTCGACGCCGTAGATGCAGCGCTTGAGCACCATACGCCGGACAATTGCCTGGTCGGTGAGTTGAGCCACGTCGATGATCCAGTTGCCGTCCTGCGCCCGAAGCAGGATTCCGCGCCGAGTCTCCGCGATCCGCGCCACCAGCGGCGACTCGTACTCGCCCTCCAGCCACCGCGGCACGCCGGGTACGTACTCGATCAGTTCCGCGATGTAGTCCGACAGGAAGTCCACCGCGGTGACCAGGAAGTGACCGCTACCCATCGCGGGATCCAGCACCTTGAGCCGAAGCACCGCTTCCGCGGGGTCGACGCGCGCCAGTTCCTCCCTCCGCTCGGCTTTGGAGCGCCGATCTCCAGCCAGTTCACGCGCCCGGGCCTCGAATGCCCGCAGCCGCTCCTCCGCGAGTGGTTTCAGGGTCTGGTCGATGACCAGGTCCACCAACTCTTGCGGTGTATAGAAGCTGCCGCTGTCCTTCCGGGCGTACGCGTCGAGCCGAATCTCAACCGAGCCATCGGGGGCGCGGGATGGTTCCCGCTCCAGCAGGCGCTCGTAGATGGAGCCTAGTTGCTGCACCGACATGTCGCGATAGTTGACGAAGCTCCGGAACCCGTTCTCCGGTGCTCGCGCGGCGGTGTGGCTGAGGTCGTAGATGATCTTCGCGACTACCGTGTCGGGCAGCCGGATACGCTCCAGGATCGGTGCCGCATCGGGTGCGAACAGGCCTCCGTTGTAGGGTGGCAGACCGATCGACATGTCGCCCTGGTGGATTTGGCGGAACAGCTCGGTCAGACGGTTGTAGTAGTGTCCGGCCGTCGCGGAGAACGCGTCTTCCTCGGCCATGCGGCGCGCCACGTCCTCGCGCACCCGCTTGCGCAAGCCGTAGTCGTCGTACCTGGTGTCATTGACGGGCAGCAGCCCGCGATCCTCGGCGTACAGCAAGAACAACAGCCGATACAGGAAGATGAGTGCCGCCGAACGAGCTTCGGCCAGGTTCTGGTCCTCGGCGGCCCCGGTGGCGTCTGAGATCGCCCCCACCAACCGAGGGAAGACCCGCTCGAACACTACCATGGAGAGATCCTGTGCGACCGACTCCTCGTAGCGCCGGCCTTCCGCGAGGGCGGCTTCGAGGAAGGTCGTGGTCGCCGTTCCTTGCAGGGTAAACGAGTCGCGACCGAACAACAGAAGGAAAGCGCGCAGGCCATCCTCGTTGCCCGCCTGGAGCAGATCGGCGAGGTCGGCCTCGAAGAACCCGCTTGCCCGCGGGCGTGCGCGCCGGTCGTACAACCGCCACACGCTGCCGTTGGTGAGGATGCCGAACCGGATGCGCCCCTCGGAGGCGACGTCGGCGGTCGTCAGGTAGCGCAGCATCTGGCCGTGCGGAGTGCCGGCGCGATGCCCGTCGGTCCGGTCGCGTTGATCGAGCGCGAGCCCGAACCGTTTGCTCTCCTGCACGATCAGGGCGTCCTGAAAGCGCTCGTCCGAATTTCCCCGAGCGGTAGCGCGCGCTTTGGCCGCCGCGTCAGCGAACAGCAAATGGTCAGGGACATCCTCGTGACCGGCGGCCGCCTGCTGCGGCAAGTACTCACTCCAACCGAGCAGTTCCATGATGGGCCGAATCAAGGCGTGCTCGGTCACCGCCTCATTCGGCTGCCGCAACGCCACGAACCGCTCGTGCACGCTCCCCAGTTCACGGCGAAGGTCGGCGAGCTTCGGGGCCGCGGCGTCCCACTCAGGAGTCGTGCGAATACCGTCGGTGAGAAAGAACTGAGTGAATAGCTGGCCCTTCATGATGGTCCCTTCAGCGGAGGCTTTGGATTCGACTTGGTGTGCCATCATAGCAGACCGACCTAACAACGCCGCTATCCATCCGGTACGGCTTCCCGATCCTCTTCCTCTACTCTAATCAGTTGCGAAAGTCGGCTATCCCGTGGCCGCACCGTCAAGGCACTGCCGCGACGGGCGGTAAGGCGCCGGACCGCTCTTCGGTGCCTGCCGTCAACCACGTTATTCGGATCGCCAGTCTGGCGCGAGTCCCGGTTGGTCCAGTTTCCTCAACTCAGAGGCAGGCACCCTGCCATGCTCCTTGAATGCCTTCTGGAGCCGTTCATTGAGCCATGCGTAGCCGTTCTCGGACAGCTTCACGGCGGGCTGTTGCATAAGCGCGCGTCGGGGATTCTGGTTGCCGTGACCACGTTCCTTGTTCCGCTTGGTGGAAGCGAACGAATCGGCTCCCAGACTGTCCATCAACTCGGAGAGCGATATGCCGTTAGCCAACGTGCCGGCAACGAATTCAGGATGATGGATGCGAATGTAACGGGGCCAGTTTTCCTTCCACGGGCGGAGCTCGATGTCATGCTCGGTGGCATCATCGCGACCCGGGACGTGCTTCATTGCGGTGGCCACGCCGAAAACACGTGAATCGGATCCCTCGACAAGCCGTGAGATGAACATCGCCGCCCCATCCTCCACGCTCCTGGGTCGCTTCTTCGCTGGATAGCCAACGGCCCAATGACAACAAGACCGAACGATTCCCTCGACTGTGGATAGTGACAGAGCGGCTCGATTACTACTCTCACCGAGGAGCTTTACGAACGCCTGTGGCACATCCTCGAAAGTTGCTGTGATCCAGACGCGTGGCACGTCGTCGAGACCGGCGTCAACCCCGAAGTCATCAAGCGCGCCTGTTGTCTCGGTCCATCCCGACACAAGGTGGCGCTTGATTTGTCCGTCCCACAAATCGAGTTGGTCACGACGAAGATTGTCGCCACCTCGGCTCCACAGGTCATCGAAGTAACCCCGGCACTCTCGAACCTCCGAAGCGTCGTTGGTTACCACGCCGAGCTCCGAGTTGTGCCGGAGACCTGCCTCGGTGAGATTCGCCGAAGCTACGATCGCCCGGTGCTCGCCGAACAGATAGAGCTTCGCATGGAGGTTGCGTATCCCCCGGACCGCCGCCCCGGCGCGTAGCAGGTTCCGCAACGCCGCGATGTCGCTTACTCCGTCAGCGAAGTCAGCTAGGTTGAATCGGGTGATAACGCGGATGTCCCTGGAACCCAGTTGCAGCAGGCGGTCGAGAGCACGTTCCTTGATGAACGGACAGACGATCCTGAGTTCCCCCGGCACCTCGCGTGCGCCATCGATCAACTCCGCGGCCCACCCACGGTCGACCAAACGAAAAGAGCGCGGTTGTGCTTGCGACTTCATGAAAACAGATCCGACTGGCCGTTGTTGTTGTGCGCCACGCCGAGCGGCGTGCGGGCGGGGAGTGCGTTACGGTCCCAGAACACGCCGTCGGCGTAGCCCTGGATCGATGGATCGGTCTTGGCGGCCGCGAGGCGCTTGAGTGCCAGGCACTGGTACTCGGCATCGATCTCGACGCCGCACCAGCGGCGCGACAGCTTTTCCGCTACGACCGCGGTGGTACCGCTGCCGAGAAACGGGTCGAACACGCTGTCGCCGGGCTTGGAACTCGCCAGGATCAGCTTCGCCATCAGTTTCTCCGGCTTCTGAGTCGGATGGTCGGTGTTCTCCGGCATCGACCAGAACGGCACGGTGATGTCGGTCCAGATGTTGGAAGGGTGGGTCAGGCGGAATCTGCCATCCTGGTCCTCAGACCAGTCCTTCGGCTCTCCGTTCACGCGGTAGGGTGCCAGCACCCGGCGCTTCAGTTTCACCGCTCCCAGGTCGAAGTGGAAGCGGTCCGACCGGGTGCAGAACCAGATGTCTTCTGTGTTGTTCTTCCAGTTGCGCTTCGCGCCGCGGCCCTTGTCGCGTTCCCAGGTGATTCGGTTCCTCACCTGGAAGGAGGTCTCCAGGATCGGAAAGATCACCGTCGACGTGCTCCAGTCCGAGCACACATACAGTGTCGCGTCCGGCTTCATCAGTGGCATCAGCAGGTCGATCAGACCCTGAAACCAGTCGCGATACTCGTCTGCCGGTCTCTTCCTGAAAGTGCTCCCGCCGTATTGCTTGGTGATGTTGTATGGAGGATCGAGGATCAGCAGGTCGACGACCGAGGAGGGCAGGTACCGGGCGACGGAGAAGATGTCGCCGCCGACAATCCGCCCTGCCACCTCACGACGCGAGACAGGGTGATCCAGTCGCAAGACGCGGTGTACGAGTTGCTCCCGTTCCGCCGCTGTGCATGTGATCGTGCGATTTCGAGGGGCGAGCTCAAGCATGTCAGCATCCAACTCGATTATACGCGCAAGCGCGGGCCGGGCGAATCGGGCGTTGCTGATCGCGGTGCCCACCACAGGTACGGTCATGCTCAGCGCCGCGCACGGCCCATACAACTGCCGCGGGCTGCGGGCGAACGCGCGCTACGGCTACCGGCCCCGCGGACCGCGGGCGGAGTGTGGTACAGCTTGAGCGAGCCTTCGAGTCGGTGCTTCGGCACACCATAGTGCCGTCGTCCGCCGCGCTTCCGGCGTTCGCATCCCGGCGGCTGGTTCGCGAGCGGGTTCGGGAGGCTGGACGAAGGCCGTCCCATCGACCTCGGCGGCGGCGAGGTGCTGCTGATGGTGCGCTCGCCCGAGGGCCACCTGTGGCAGGCGCGCAGCATGGACGACGGCAGGAGCTGGAGCTATCCGGCGCCCTCGCCGCTGGTCCACCCGGACGCGCCGCCGATGCTGTTCATGCTGTCGGACGGCGCCACCCTGGCCGCCTTTCACCACAACCGGCATCACGACCTCGACAACACCGGCCTCGACGGCACCAAGCCGGAGTTGATGGCCGACCGCTCGGAACTCTGGGTTGCCCTGTCATCGGACGGCGGGCGCTCCTGGTCCGCGCCGCGCTTCCTGCTCGCCAACGCGCTCGAGCCCACGTTCGACACCCCGTTCCGGAACCACCAGTGTTCCTACATCGACCTGTTCATCGACCGCGGCACCGTGCACATGTTCATCCCGCACCGCTGGCAGCAGGTCACCTACCTCCGCTTCCCGGAATCCCTGCTTGCCGACCTCCCCACCGTCGCAGTTTTCTGATACCAGGCCCGCTGATCCATCCGATTCGGGTGGCGGCCTGGCTCTCGCCCGACTCTGCATGCAGCTGCATCTGATGGTTGCTTGCCGCGGCCGCCGGCACGACCGGCTGGTGTGATCCGTCTCCGTGCGGCGCCGTCAGTCGTCTCGGCGCGGCGCCGGTAGACGGAGGCTATTCCTCGTCGGGCTCGACGATGTGCAGGGCGGCGCGCGCCTGCTCCGCCTGGTCGCCCACAGCGCCGAGCCGCGCGGCGAGGTCCGCGCGCAATTCGGCGGCGAACTCCTCCAGGATGGCACGGATTTCGGCGCACAGTCCGTCCATGCGGGAGCCGAGGTCGGCGCGCATCGCGGCGATCTCGGCGCGGATCTCGCGCAGTTCGGTCAGGACATCGCGTAGGGTCGGCTGGGCGGGGTCACTCATCCGTTGAGCTTACCGCGCTCGCCGGCGGCGAGGCAATGGGGCGAGCACCGCCGAAGCACCCCGACCGCCCGGGCGCCACCGCCTACGGCGCCGCGTCCGGCCCAACCTGACCTGCCTGCGCCCACGGCGTTCCGCATATGCGGCGCAGGGTGTGGCGGTCCCCGAAGCCGCCCGCCTTGGTGACCACCAGCAAGCCGCTCCACGGCCCACCGAGCACGCGGCCCCACGGAACGTAGGGCTCCGCCTCGCCGCACAGCATGATGCGGCGAATGTGCAGCCGTCGCAGGCAGGCGTAGGCGGTGTCGCCGCCCACCAGGAGGAGCGCGCGCGGGCGCACTGCCGCGGCCGTCAGGGCGCGCGCGGCCAGATCGGCGAGGTCCGCGGCTACGGTCTCCGCCACGGGAGCGGGCGGCCGTGCGGCGGGCTCCGCGGGCGCAGGTGCGCAGAGAAAGAGGTCCCGGCCGCCGGCCAGCGCCTCGGCGGACAGCGTGACCGCATCCGCCGCCCGCAGTGGGCCCGCGGCTCCGCCGGGCGCGCCACCGGAGGCGTGCCAGCGCCGGGCGCACGCCGCGGCTGCGGAAGGCGCACTCGGGCGCACCATCAGCGGGCGAGCGGCGGCGGCGGCGAAGTCCACCTGCGTGCGGGCCAGGCTGCGGCGTGATCCGCAGATCAGTACCATCGGCGCCGGGCGCGTACGCTCCGGGTTGCCAAAGGGTCCGTCTCCGTCCGTGCGCGGGGCGGCATCGAGCCGGGGTGCGCCGGCCCGCGCCAGGGCGTGCAGCAGGCCGGCGGAACCCGCCCAAACCAGCCTGCGCCCCCCGCGAGCGAGACCGCGTGCCGACTCCGCAAGCGCAGTCAGGTCGCGGTCGCCGGCGGCATCGGCCACGACCAGATCGACCGGTCCGTGCGCCGCCGCGGCGACCTGCCGGCGGCACGGGCGCGCCGGCAGGTGCGCGGCGCGGCACCCCGGCCATTGGCGGCGCACGATGTCGATCACCGCCGAGCTGGCGGGCGCGCCGTGCGCGGTGCGAATCTCGTCGCGGTAGGGGGTTGCCATGGCCGGCTCGCCGGCCACCAGCAGCACGCCCTCCTGCACGGTGCGCCCCTGTTCCGGCAGCGCCGGCGTGCACACGATCACGCATGGGGCGAGCGCCTCGTGCAGGGCCGCCAACTCGGCCCCGACGCTGCCGCGCATCGTCGAGTCGATCTTCTTGAACCACACCGTACGGCCCGCGGCGGACAGATCGCGGCATGCGGCACGCACGCGCGCGGACGCCTCATCCGGCGGCACGCCGCGCGACTGGGTGTTGATCACCGGCAGCACGGACGCGTTTTCCGCGTGCCCGATGCGGGCAGGAGCGTCCGGCGCCGGACCGCCGCCCGCGAGCGCCGTCTGCACGCCGCCCGCCAACGCCGGACCCCTGCCGGCCATGGCGGCTGGCGGGACAGCGCCGCCGGCGCCTACCAGCACCTCCACGGCGGTGCGCGGCAGGAGCTGCACGCCGCCGTCCATGGCACCGGTAAGATCGTCGGCCACCACCGCGACTGCGCCCGCCCACGGCCAACGTCCGGCGCGCCACTCCGGTTTGGCGCTCCGCGGCATGGTCTTACTCACACGCTACTCGGCGTCGGACAGCGGCATGTCCAGACCGCTGGCGTAGGCGCGCACCCGCGGTTCGGATGCCCCGAGCAGGCGCCACAGCGGCTCGCCGGCGAGCTTGCCCTTCAGGTCCCACAGCGCCACGTCCAGGCTGGCCATCGCATCGCCGGCCACGCCCACCGCGCCCGCCTTGAACAGGGCGTCGTTCATGCGCTGCCACAGCCCGCGCACGCCGCGCGGGTCGGCCCCCACGAGCAACTCGGCGAGCCCGTCAATGGCAGCGCCGGCATCGGCCGGCGCGATGGCGATGCCGGCCGCTTCGGTGTCGGCGCCGCCGCGCATGGCGCCGCCGCGCTTCCCTGCACAGTGCACGGACACGATCAACCCGGCGAAGGCGCGGCGGCCGCGCGGCGAGTTGGCATCGCCGATGGGGCGGTTCAGGTCGATGCGAAACGGACGCGTACGAACTGCGCTGATCTTCATGGGCTTACGGCTCCTCTGGCGCCGGCACGCCGGGCGCGGGGCTGACCCGGCAACCGCGACGGCGCGGCACGGCCCGAGGCGCCGGCAGGGACGGCAGCCGGTGCCGGAGTTGCGCCGCCCCAACTGCACGCCGTGGCGCCGCCTCCCGCCGGCCAGGGCCCGGTGCGAGATGGTTGGCGAACCCGCGCCGGCCCGCGCTCGGCCGGCATCTGCCGGCATCTGCCGGCGGCGGCTTGTTGCCGGCCGGCGCCGGTCACGGGCATACTACGGGACATAGTAACAGAGTCCCGATATCAAGGAGACCATTATGGCTTTTACCCTCGAACTGGGCGCCAAGGCGCCCGACTTCAGCCTGCCGGGAGTGGACGGCAAGGACTACTCGCTGGCCAGCTTCGCCGACGCGGAGGCGCTCATCGTCGTGTTCGCCTGCAACCACTGTCCGTTCGTAATCGGCTCGGAAGACCGCTTCAACGACCTGTACGCCGACTACAAGGACAAGGGCGTGGCGCTGGTCTCGATCAACTCCAACGAGATCGACGGCCATCCCACCGACTCGTTCGAGCACATGCAGGAACGCGCCGCCGAGAAGGGCTTTCAGTTCCCGTACGTGCGCGACGACAGCCAGGAGGTGGCGCTCGCCTACGGCGCGCTACGCACGCCCCACTTCTACCTGTTCGACCGCGACGGCAAGCTGCGCTACACCGGGCGCATGGACGACGATCCGCGCGACCCAGCCGGCGCCTCCACCCGCGAGTTGCGCGACGCGCTCGACGCGGTGCTGGCCGGCAACGAGGTGGCGGTGCCGCTGACCAACCCGATCGGCTGCAACGTGAAGTGGCAGAACCAGGACGCCCACTGGATGCCCGCGGAGGCCTGCGACCTGGTCTGACGGTGACGGCACGATCACGCCGCGGCCGGCACACTGCGGCCGAACGGCCGGCGGCGGGCCGCACCGTGACGTGGAGCCGATGAGCACCGGCGCGCCGCCGGCCGCACGCCCCGTGCCCGCGCGCTCCGACCAGGAACTTCTGGATCTGGTCGACGCCGACAACACGGTGATCGGCACGGTCGACCGCTCCCGCGTGCATGGCGCGCCGGCGTTGCGCCACCGCGCCGTGCACGTGCTGGTGTACGACGACCGCGGACATCTGCTGTTGCAGAAGCGCTCCGCCGGCAAGGAGATTCAGCCCGGCAAGTGGGACACCTCGGTCGGCGGCCACCTGGAGTCCGGAGAGAGCTACCCGGCCGCCGCGGTCCGCGAGACCGCCGAGGAGCTTGGCCTGGCCATCGACGTGGACGCCCTGGTGCCGGTGCACGGGTTCGTGTGGCGTTCGCCGATGGAAACCGAGCACGTCACCTCCTACCGTATCCACTGCGGTGGTCCGTTCCGCCCGCACCCGGAGGAGATAGACGAACTGCGCTTCTGGTCCGCGGAGCAGTTGCGCGCCGCCGCCGGCACCGGCGCGCTGACTCCGATGCTCGAGCACGAGTTGGCGTTGCTCGGCGTGCTCCCCGGCAGTGCCGGCGCCGGTACGGGCGTTGTGCTGGATCCGGCCTACCTCGACCCCGGCGCAGGCGCCGCGCTGCCCGCCGAGCCGCCGCCGCGCGCCGCCATGAACCCGGCCACGCGCTCGCTGCACGACGCCATCGATGCCACCATGCGCCGCCTCGGGCAGCCGTACCTGCACCCCGACGGCGAGACGCTGCAGCTCGACCTGTTCGGCAGCGAACCGATGGTGCGTTGGCAGGAACGCAAGGCGGCGGCGGTGTTTCTCGGCGCCGAGGCGTGGTCCGACCTGCCGCAGACCTACGGGCGCTACGGCACCGAGAGCGGCCGCCTGCTGCTCGCCGAGGTGCGCCGTCTGGAGCAAGCCGCCGGCGCCCTGCTCACCGACGGCGGCATGCAGGCGTGCGCGCTCGCCTGCGACGTGCTGTTCGCACCCGGCAGCCACGCCGTGGTCACGCGCAGCGTGTACAACAAGACCAAGAGCTACCTGCAGCGCCTCGCCGCGCGCCAGGGCGGCCAGGTGACCCTGGTGGACGACGGCGACCTGGACGCCATCGAGCGGGCGCTGCGCCCGGACACCACGGTGCTGTTCACCGAGACCTACACCAACCCGCATACCAGGGCGGTCGACCCGCCTGCCCTGGCGGCCGTGGCGGCGCGCGCCCGAGGCGCCCGCGACGGCCGCCTGCGGGTGGTGGTAGACAACACCATCGCCACACCGTGGGGTCTGCGCGAGCCGCTGCTGTCGGTGCCCGGCATCGACGTGGTGGTGGCCAGCGGCACCAAGGCGCTCGCCGGCCAGGACCGCGACATGTGGGGTTACGTGGCCAGCAACCACATCGACGTCGTCAACGAGGCGATGGACCTGCAGGCGATGCGCGGCGGCATCCTGGACTGGCGGCGCGCACGAGCCATACTGGCCGGCCTGGAAGGCGCGCGGGGGCGCTTCGAGCGGCGCTGCGCCACGGCCGGCGCGGTGGCGCGCTTCCTGGCCGGGCACCCGCGGGTGGCGGAGGTGCTGCACCCGTCGCTGCCCGACCATCCCGACGCCGCCACGGTCGCCCGCCACTACCGGCTGCCGGGTTCGATGGTCAGTTTCCGCATCCGCAACGCCGACGAGGATGCCACCCGCCACTTCTGCGACGTGCTCGCGATGACCGGCGTGCCACGTTATGCACTCAGCTTCGACGGCCTGGCTACCAAGATCAACCACCACCGCTCGGTATCGGAGTACTTCACCGCCGAGGCGGAGGTGCGCCGCATCGGCGTCGACCGGCTGGTGCGGCTCGGCATCGGCGTCGAGGACGAACACGATCTGGCCGCCTGCCTCAACTGGGCGCTGTGGCGCGCGCCGGAGGTACCGGCAGACGCCGTTGCCCGGTGGCAGGCGCGCCGCCGCCGCGCTCTCGGCATTTCTTAAGACGAGACGCTAGTAAGCCCGCCAAACGGCCGATAACAGTAGTGATGGCTGCGAAGCGATCGCCATTGCACGGCCCGTTTACGGTCGTCGGCATCGGTGAACTGCTGTGGGACATATTCCCCGACGGCCGCCGCGAACTCGGCGGGGCGGTGGCGAATCTCGCCTACCACGCCTCGCTGCTCGGCGACCGCGGCGTCCTGGCGAGCCGCGTCGGCCGGGATGCGGGCGGCGACGACCTGGTCGCGCGCCTGCGCGCGCTCGGAGTGGACGGCCGCTACCTGCAGCGCGATGCCGACCACCCTACCGGTACCGTCGACGTGGCCCTGCACGACGGCCTGCCGAGCTACACCATCCACGAGCAGGTCGCGTTCGACTATGCGCAGCTCGACCGCGGCTGGCGCGAGCTGGCCGCACGCACCGACGCGGTGACGTTCGGCACCCTGGCGCAGCGCACGCCCGACGCGGCCCAGACCATCGGAGCGTTCGTTGCCGCCTGTCCGCCGCACTGCGTGCGCCTGTTCGACGTCAACCTGCGCCAGCGATTCTGGTCCGCGCAGGTGCTCGACGCTTCGCTCGATGCCGCCACCGCGGTGAAGCTGAACGACGAGGAGCTGCCGCTGGTAGCAGGCGCACTCGGCATGTCCGCCGGCGACGAGCCCGCCATGCTCGCCGCTCTGCTCGAGCGGTACCGGCTGCGGGTGGCGTGCCTGACCCGCGGCGCGCGCGGCTGCCTGTTGGTCGGCGCGCCTGCGCATGGCGCCCGCGGCTGCACGCCCGCGCATGGCGCCGGCGCCGGCGTGCCCGGGGCGGCCAACCCAGCCGGCCGCCCCGCACACCGCAAACCATACCGAGCCCTTGGGGGCCCCGAAAAACCCCGCAAACACCTCCCCGTGGGCGTGCCGGGCGCTGCCTCCGATGCGGGCGGCCCGGCACACGGCATCGCTTCCGGAGCCGTGCGGCGCACGGAACAACCCGGAATCCACGTCCCGGTGGCCGACACGGTCGGCGCCGGCGACGCGTTTGCCGCCGCCCTCCTGTACCACGTGCTGCGCGGCGGCAACCTGCAGCGCACCGCCGTGGCGGCCAACCGGTACGCGGCGTTCGTGGCGACCCGGCGCGGCGCCACTCCGGCGGTTCCGGAACCGGTGCTGCACGAGGCCCGGACGGCGGGGTGAGCGCCTTGGTCGACACCCACTGCCACCTGGACGACGCGCGCTTCGCCGGCGACCGCGACGAAGTGGTGGCGCGCGCCGGCGCGGCCGGCGTTACCGGGGTACTGATCCCGGCCACCGGGCTGGCGAGTGCGCGCGCCGCCGCCGAGCTGGCCGCGCTCTACCCCGGCATCGGCGTTGCCGTCGGCGTGCATCCGCTGTGGTGCGCGCAGGCGGGCCGCCTGCAGGCGGCGATACTCGCACTGCAGGCACTCACCGCCAATCCCGCGGTGGTGGCCGTCGGCGAGATCGGCCTCGACTTCTTCCGCGGGCCGGACCCGGCGCTGCAGGCACGCTGGCTCGATGCCCAGCTCGACCTGGCCGCCGCCGCCGGCCTGCCGGTGATCCTGCACAACCGCGAGGCCACCGGCAAACTGCTGGAGCGGTTGCGCGCCTGGGGCGAACGCGCGGCACTGCCGCGGCCGCCCGGCGTGCTGCACGCGTTCAGCGCCGGACCCGCCGCCGCCGACTTCGCGCTCGGCGCCGGGTTCTACCTGGGTATCGGCGGCATGCTCACCTTCCGCCGCTCCGACGAGCTGCGTGCGGTGGCCGCCGCCGCCCCCGCGGACCGCCTGGTGCTGGAGACCGACGCTCCCTACCTGGCCCCGGAACCGCTGCGCGGGCGCCGCAACGAACCGGCTCTGCTGCGCCACATCGCCCTGCGCCTGGCGGCGGTGCGCGCCACCGACACCGAGCAGATCGCTCTGCAAACCACCGCCAACGCGGGACGTCTGTTCCCGCGGCTGAACCCGGAAGGAGTACGATGACGATACGTACCTGGTCCGAAAAAGCCGGCCGGCCGGCGATGCCTGGGCATCGGTTTCCATCGTCTTTGATGTCACGGAGTGACCGTACCGACGCTCTTGCCGCACACCGACCCGAAGAGGCTGCCCGGCGGTCGATGGCCGCGCATCGGTCTTCATGGTCTTCACGGTTTTCGTGGGCTTCGGCACCGCGGAGTGCCGGTGCCGGCGCGCGCCGCACGACTCGCCCAGCGCGCCGCCGCTGCTTCGTCCCGCTGCTCGCCGCGCTCGGCTGCGTTGCCGCCGTCCTGGCCGGCTGTTCGCTCGACCGCCTCGCCACCCGCACCGTGACCGACCTGGTAAGCGGCCAGGGCGGCGACGACGTGTTCGCCAGCGAACAGGACCCGCGGCTGGTCGGCGATGCGCTGCCGTTCGCCCTCAAGCTGTACGAGCTGCTGCTGTCGCGCGCTCCCGACGACCCCGGGCTGCAACTCGCCACCGGGCGCAGCTTCGTGGCCTACGCCAACGCATTCGTGCAGCGCCCGGCGGAGCAGATGCCGGTGACCGAGATCGACCTCCGCATCAGCGAGCTGCAGCGCGCCAAGCTGCACTATCTGCGCGGCCACGACTATCTCCTGGCCGGTCTCGACCTGCGCCATCCGGGGTTCGCCGCCCTGTTCGCATCCCCGGACAGCATGGACGAAGCGCTGGCGATGGTGGACGCGGGGAGCATCGACTACCTGTACTGGATGGCGGCGGCATGCCTCGGCGCCCTGTCCACCGATCCGTTCGACATGGAACTGCTGGTCGCCGCCCCGTATGCGGCCAAGATGCTGCACATGGTGATCGACTGGGACGAGCGTTACCAGGGCGGGGCCGCGCACGATATCCTTATCCGCTATTATGCGGGCACCGCGGCGGTGCTCGGCGGCGACATGGGACGCGCGCGCGAGCACTTCGAGCGCGCCGTGGCCGCGTCCGGCGACAAGCGCACCGGACCCTACCTGGCGATGGCCGGCGTGGCCGTAGGCCAGCAGGACCCGGAGCTGTTCCGCAGCCTGCTCGGCGACGCGCTGGCCATCGAGTTGGACGTGGCGCAGTATCGGCTACAGAATACGCTTGATCAGCAATATGCCGTCTGGCTGCTCGATCACATGGAGGACCTGTTTGTTGAGCTATAACCAAGCACATCCGCACCGCGCCGGCCGCTGGTGGCGGCGCGTCCTGCCGGCCATGATTCTGGTGCTGTGCTGCACCACCGGCGCCTCCGCGCTCACCATCAAGCTCGGCAGCGTGGCGCCGGCCAATACGCCCTGGGACCTGGCGCTGCGCGGTCTGGCCGCCGACTGGGCGCGCATCTCCGACGGCGAGATCGACGTGAAGATCTTCCCCGGCGGCATCGCCGGCAACGAACTGGACATGATTCGCAAGATGCGCATCGGCCAGCTTCAGGCCGCCGCCATGACCGCGATCAGCTTCAACAACATCTATCCCGGCGTGCTGGCGATCGCCCAGCCGATGCTGGTGCGCACCGACGACGAGATGCGCAACATCCTGGAGGAGATGACGCCGTTCTTCAACGAGCAACTCGAAGCGCGCGGATTCGTCCCGCTGATGTGGGCGCCGATCGGCTGGGTGAAGTTCTTTGCGCGCGAGCCGGTGCGCACCGCCGACGACCTGCGCCGGCACAAGCTGTGGGTCGGGTCGGCCAGTCCGGCCGTGCTGCGCGCCTGGCAGCAGGCGGGGTTCAACCCGGTGGCGCTGCCGGTGTCGGAGGTCACCACGGCGCTGCAGAGCGGCATGATCGACGCGGTGGCCTCCAGCCCCTCGGGCGCGGCATCGTTCCAGTGGTTCGGGATCGTGCCGCACATGACCGACCTGCGCTTCACGCCGTTGTTCGGGGCGGTGATGATCAGCAAACGCGCGTGGCAGCGCATCCCCGCCGACCTGCGCCCGCGGCTGATGCGCGCGGCGGAGATGGCGGCCCGGCGGGTAAGCGAGGGCGCTTACGAGATGGACGACCTGGCGGTGCACGTGATGGTCGCGCACGGCCTGCAGGTGCACGACGCCAGCCCGGCCCTGGAGCGGGAATTCCAGGACATCATCGCGCGCAACTTCGGCGACCTGATCGGCGACGAGATCGATCCCGTGGCCTACGAACTGGTCCTTGAGAAGGTCGCCGCCTACCGCGCCCGCGGGGGCAGCAACTGAGAACGGCACCGACACCGCACGCGGCGGCTGCGCAGCCGCGAGCAGCCCGTGGTGGACCCCGGCGTCGCACAGCGAGCGCCGCTGCCATGCAGCCGCTGTTTCGCCGCCGGCTGCCGGGCTACGGGTTGGCGGGCATCCGCAGGGACGCACGGGCACGCGGGCATCCGCGGCGCGCGGTCCGCGCGCAGGGCCGCCGATGACCGGTGGTCCGGGGGCGCCGGGGGGGCCGGGGGGGCCGCGAGGGCCCGCCTCAACCGGGGCCGAGAACAATCCGCCGGAACGGGAGGCGCACGCGGCGCCCGGCGACCAGCAGCCGCCGCTCGCCGCGCATGCGGCGGTCGGCGAACACTCCGCGCCGCGTTCTGCGCTGGCGCGCCTGGAAAACGGCACCGTTACCGCGGCGCTGGTGCTGCTGGCGGCGCTGCCGACCGCCGCCGCCGTGCTGCGCCTGTTGTTCGGTGGCGGGCTCGCCGCCAGTGGCGAGTACGTCCGCCACCTCACCCTCTGGGTGGCGCTGATCGGAGGCGTCGTCACCACCCGCCGCGGCTCCCATCTCGCGCTGTCCAGCGGCCTCCACCAACTGCCGGATCCCTGGGGCGAACGGGTGCGCGCGGCCGCCGGCGCGATCTCGGTGGTGGTCACCACCGCCCTCGCGGTCAGCGCGCTGTCGCTGGTGCTGATCGCCTTCGACCCCAGCCAGGACGTCGGCGGGGTGCCGATCAGGCTCGCCGTGGCCGTATTGCCGCTGGGGTTCGCCGGCATGGCCGCGCACTTCGTGGCGCACGGGTGTCGGCAGCCGGCGGCGCGTGCCGCGGTCCTGCTGGCGGTTCCCGCCGGCCTTCTGATCGGCATCGGCCCGCTGGTCAATGCGCTGCAGGTGGTCGCACCCGGCTATTTTCCCAGCTACGCGCTGGTTGATGCGGTGGCCGCGGCGGCGGCCGCGGCGCGCCTGCCGCTGGTGCTGGTGCTGATCGCGTCGGCGTTCATCGGTACGCCGATCTTCGTGATCCTGAGCGGTTTCACGCTGCTGCAGTTCCTGGGATCGGGCGGCGCCCTGGAGGTGGTGCCGGACGAGGCGTATGCCATGCTGTCCCAACCGCTGGTGCCGGCGCTGCCGCTGTTCACGGTCGCCGGCTTCATCCTCTCGGAGAGCAAGGCGGGAGAACGGCTGATCACGCTGTTCCAGGCCTGGTTCAGCTGGTTCCGCGGCGGTCTGGCGGTGATGGCGGTGCTGCTGTGCGCCTTCTTTACCACCTTCACCGGCGCTTCCGGGGTCACCATTCTCGCCCTCGGCGGACTGCTGCTGTACATGCTGCAGCGCAACGGCTACCGCGAGCGGTTCAGCATCGGGCTGCTGACCGCCGCCGGCAGCATCGGACTGCTGTTCCCGCCCGCGCTGCCGATCATCATGTACGGCGTCATCGCCCAGATCGACATCCGCCAACTGTTCGTCGGCGGCTTCGTGCCGGGCGTGCTGATGGTGCTCGCCCTGGCCGCGCTCGGCATCTTCCAGGCGCTCCGGCGGCGTACCGAGGCGGCCCCCGGCCAGGGCGGTGAGCGGCCCCGCTTCCATCTGCGCCCCGCCCTGCAGGCGGCACGCGGGGCGGCCTGGGAGCTGGCGCTGCCGGTGGTCGTGGTGGCGCTCTACTTCGGCGGCATCACCTCGCTGGTGGAAACGGCGGCGGCCGCCACCATCTACGTGCTGCTGGTGGAGACGGTGGTGCACCGCGACATACCGCTGCGCACCCTGCCGCGCGTGCTCGCCAAGTGCACGCCGATCATCGGCGGCGTGATGATCATTCTCGCCCTCGCCAAGGGCCTGTCCTACTTCATGGTGGACGCCGAGGTGCCCACCAGCCTGGCCGCGTGGGTGACCGGCGCCATCAGTTCCCGCCTGCTGTTCCTGATCCTGCTCAACCTCACCCTGCTGGTCGCCGGCGCGCTGATGGACATCTTCTCCGCCATCGTCGTGCTCGCTCCGCTGCTGATCCCGCTCGGGGTCTCCTACGGCATCCACCCGGTGCACCTCGGCATCATCTTCCTGGCCAACCTGGAGCTGGGATACCTGACGCCGCCGGTGGGCATCAACCTGTTCCTGTCCTCCTACCGCTTCGACAAGGACCTGGTGAGCGTGTACCGCACGGTGGTGCCGTTCCTGCTGGTCCTGCTGGTGGTCGTACTGGTGATCACCTATGCACCGTTCCTGACCACCGGCCTGCTCTCGGTAGTCCAGTTTTGACCATGCGCCGGCCGGCGGTGGCGGGGGGGCGGCGATCGCAGTACCTTGCAGTGAGGGGGCGCACGCACTGCGCGCGGCTTGGAAAACGATGACGACCCGATGCACAGGAATCCCGTGCCGGCCGGCACGCTCGGATCAGGACTCGCGGCAGTGAGGCAGGCTACCGTTTCCGACCGGCGCACCGCCCACGGCGAGCGATACCCCCCGACCGTGACCGCCCACCGCGCCTACTGGCGGCGCTGGCGGTTGGCGACCTGGCTGCTGTCGGTGAGCGTGCTGGCCTCGCTGGCGATCGGCGCCGGCATCGGCTGGGAGGGCAAGAGCACCTCGGTAAGGATCCAGGACATCGTCATCGCGATCGTGTCCGCCGTCGTCACGTTCGTGCTGATGCGCTGGTGCGCGGTCGGCATGCGCTCGTTCAGCGACCGCTACCTGATGACCGCGCAGAAGGCCACCGACCTGGTCGACGAGGCGCTGGCCAAGGGACTGTTGTCAGACGATTACGTGCGCTCGCCGGAGCGCGACCGCCGGGTGGCCAAGACCATCCGCTACGACCGCAAGCTCGGTTTCAGCGAAGCCGAGATCGAAAAGGACCTGGAAGCATTCCTGCCCGACTGATCCCTCCCGCCGCGCCGGCCGCGCCGGCCGACGCCCTTGATTTCGCGCCGCGGCGCGAGTAGGCTCTTACCCTGGCGGCCATGAACGAACTGGGCGACACCCGCGCACAGGTTCCCTACCTGCTGCAGTTGCTCGACGACGACGCTGCGGCGGTGCGGCGGCGGGTGATGCACGCCCTTGAGAAGCTGGGCCCCGACCTGGAACCGCTCGCCGAACCGCACCTCAAGCGGCTGAACGCCGACCAGCACGAGGCCCTGCGGCGCGTTCTGGCGCGCCAGCGCAAGGCCTGGCTGCGCGAGCGATGGCCGAGCTGGGCGGCGGTCGAGGGCCGCCGTCCGCGCATCGAGGCCGCGCTCAGCCTGCTCGCCGGGTTCCAGCTCGGGGTGGAGTTTCCGCTTTCCGTCGGCGACGTGCTCGACGATCTTGCCGACGACTTTCGCGGTTCCGGCCACGCCCCGGACGCATTCGCACTGAGCGCGTTTCTGTTCAAGGAGGTGGGGCTGAGCGGCAATCGCGACGACTTCTACAACCCGCTCAACAGCAACCTGGTTTCGGTCATCCTCTCCAAGCGCGGCATCCCGATCAGCCTGGTCGCGGTCTACATGCTGGTCGGCCGCCGCCTCGGCCTGGATATCCAGGGGTGCAACGTGCCGAACCACTTCCTGGCGCGCGTCATCCACGACAAGCGCATCGTGCTCGTGGACTGCTTCGACCGCGGCCGTGTGGTGGAGGCGGAGAAGCTGCTCGCGCGCACGCCCGCCAACCTGCGCCATCTGCAGATGCTGCGCAACGGCGCCGACCCGGTGCGTACCGTGCAGCGCATCCTGCACAACCTCAATCACGCCTACCGCCGGGCCGGGGATCACGACCTGAGCGCGTTCATGATCGAGCTGCTCGGCATCACCGCCCGGCGCAAAGCGAACTAGGAACGGACGGGATGGGCCAAGAGCGCCGCCGGCAGGCGGTGAGCTCGGGGCGATAGCAGCCCGTTCGCCCGCGCCGTGCCGCAAACCGCCACCGGCAACAGCTCGCGCGCGACACTCGAGGGAAGCGTGCGCCGCGTGGTCTACGAGCAGGAAGAGAGCGGCTTTGCGGTACTGGTTGTGCAGCAGCCCGAGGGCGGCGGCGAGGCGGTCGCGGTCGGCAACCTGCTCGGCATCAAGCCCGGCGAGACCGTACGCCTGACCGGCGGCTGGGTGGAGCATCCCCGCTATGGCCGCCGATTCGAAGCGCAGTCCTACGCCACCGTCGCTCCGCGCACGGTAGCCGGCCTGGAGCAGTACCTCGGTTCCGGGATGGTGCCCGGCATCGGGCCGGGCTTCGCGCGCCGCATCGTCGGCCACTTCGGGTTGGAAACCCTGCGGGTGCTCGATCAGGCCAGCGCACGGCTGCGCGAGGTGCCCGGCATCGGCGCCGCCCGCGCCGGGCAGGTGGCGCGCGTCTGGCACGAGCAGCGCGCACAGCGCGGCACCATGCTGTTCCTGCAGTCGTACGGCATCTCCGCCGCGCACGCACGGCGCATCTGGCGGCAGTTCGGCGCCCGCGCCCGCGCCGTGCTGCAGGACGACCCCTACCGGCTCGCGAGCCACGTGCCGGGCATGGGTTTCCACACCGCCGACCGCATCGCCGCCCGGCTCGGCATCGCACCCGACTCGCCGCAACGCATCCAGGCGGCGGCCCTCCACCAGCTCGCCGCGGGCGCCGCGGAGGGCGACGTATTCCTTCCCGAGCCCGACCTGCGCCGGCGCACCGCGGATCTGACCGGGCTGTCCGACCAGCGGCTGGTGGTGCAGGCGCTCGCCGCCTTGTGCCGGGAGGGGCGCGTGGTGTGCGCCGATCTCCCCGCCGCCGGGCAGCCGGGCGCCGTCGCCGCGCGCTATCTTCCCCGCCTGGCGGCCGCCGAAACGCGCGCCGCCGCGCGCCTCGCCGCACTGCTGGCCGCGCC